>NZ_JADHZG010000003.1:0-209741 GCF_027161185.1 Exiguobacterium sp. KJ 601
GATACTAATCGGTCGAGGCTTTGATCTAGTCTAATGGTTTGTGTTGATGAATCCTCAGTTTTCAGGGAACAAGCCCTGTAGAGTCTGGTGGCGATAGCGAGACGGCCACACCCGTTCCCATGCCGAACACGGAAGTTAAGCGTCTCAGCGCCGAAAGTAGTTGGGGGATCTCCCCCTGTGAGGATAGGACGTTGCCAGGCAAACGGTGGTTCTGGAGCATTCGCTCAAGGGCCGCCGTTTTTTCATATCATCGATTCAGCTTAGTGGAAGAGAGGACGTAAGAAGCAATGGCTAAGAAGATCAAAGTATATGTCGAACCAAATGAAACGGTCAGTGAATGTTTAGATCGAATCAATGAAATGGGTTATCGTCCTATACGCCGTATTGAAAAGCCCGTCTTTGAGCAAACGGGAGCCAAAGATGAACCTGTCCATTCCCATCAATCGATTTTATTTGAATGCGTCTCTAAAGAATCCTAATGCCAAGTCGTCACACTATCTGTGTGACGGCTTTTTTATGTCTTTAACTAAATCAGGCGAGAATTCTCCCTCCTCTAAGCGCCTCGGGCCGTAGCCCGCGTAGGTGGGGGATGAATCGCCCAATCCAATAGTCTTCTCCTCCTGTGACAGATGTGACGAACAAAGGTTCGGGATTCCGTCAGATTCTTCCTCTCCCTCCGCGGGTATCGGATGAGGAGGACACATCACGATCTTCGTAGGGGAGGAGGGACGAACATGCTGAAAGGCTATAAATATAGGCTCCACCCGACGCCGGCACAGGAAGAGTTCCTCATCAAGACGATCGGCTGCGCACGGTTCATCTACAATAAGCTGCTCGAGGACCGCATCGCCATCCGCGAGGAGGCGAAGGCGAGGAACGGGAAGCTGAACCTCGACGCCGCGTTCGCGAAGTTCTTCGCCGGTACGGGCGGCTTCCCAGCCTTCAAATCGAGACGGCGGTCGCGCGCCTCCTACACGACGAACAACCAGCACGGTACGATCCGCATCAAGGCGAGCAAGGTTCGGCTGCCGAAGGTCGGGTTCGTGCGGTTCACCCAACATCGTCCGTTCGAGGGCGTCATCCGGTCGGCGACGGTGTCGATGACCAAGACAGGCAAGTTCTTTGTCTCCCTGCTCGTCAAACAGAACGATGAACCATGGATCCCAGCCGAGAACAAGGTCGGGATTGATCTTGGCCTGGAACACTTCGCCGTCATGACGAACGATGCGATGGTCTCGGAGAAGAACGAAAACCCACGTTTCCTTCGTAAGTCCGAAGCGAAGGTCAAAAAGGCACAGCGGGCGCTGTCGCGAAAGAAGATTGGAAGCAAGAATCGTGAAAAAGCCAAATTACTTTTAGCTAAAAAACACGAAAAGATTACCAACCAACGCCAGGACTTCCTTCACAAACTGTCGAGACGGATCGTTGACGAGAACCAAGTCATCGTCGTGGAGACATTGAAGTCGAAGGATATGATGCAAAACCATAAGCTCGCCAAGTCCATCGGGGGCGTCAGTTGGTACGAGTTCGTCCGTCAACTCGAATATAAATCAAACTTCTATGGACGGACACTCATCAAGGCAGACCCTTGGTTCGCATCGACCCAGATCTGTTCCACTTGCGGAGTAAAAGGCGAGAAGAAGACGGTGGATGTCCGTGAATGGACGTGTGCCTGTGGCGCGCATCATGACCGTGACATGAACGCGAGCATCAACCTGTTGATGTTGGCAAACTAAAACGAATTCCTTCAGGGTGGGAACCACCCGACGAGCTTGGTAAACAATCGTGGCTAATAAAAGTACGGTCTTCCCAAGAAGCTCCCACTTCAATTTGCGAAGCAAATAAGTGGCGAGTAGTTCACTTCTCTTGCAGCGACTTCTTCCAATGTTTCTCCGAGTTCCATCGATCCTCCTGGTAATCCCCAGTCAAGTGTATCCGATCGGAATTGCATCAGTACCTCTTTCTTTTGATTGATGACCAAAATGGTCGCTCCCACACTGATGATCGGACACGGTTGCCAATCACTTCTCTAAGACTCGATATGTAACTCATCGAACTCCCCCTTTTCAATAGCATACATTATCGGAGAAGATTGTGCTGATAACACCCAAAAAGCGAACGATAAATATTCAGACAATTAAAATGTTCGCAGTTTATTGACATGTTTTCAAAGAACAAGGTACGATAGGCGTGTGAGATAAGAAAAATAAATAGTGCTCCATATAATCGCAAGGAAATGGCTTGCAAGTTTCTACCTGATCACCGATTCTGATCAGACTATGGGGTGTAGCGGACGTGTATTTGTCATGCCTATACCCTAAACTGATTGTCGGTTTAGGGATTTCTTTTTGTAAGGGGGACATTGGGAATGAACGTAGCAGTTGGAGTAATCATGGGAAGTTCATCTGATTGGGAGACGATGAAACATACGTGTGACGTGTTGGATGAATTACAGATTCCATATGAAAAACAAGTCGTATCAGCTCACCGTACACCAGACCTTATGTTCGAATATGCTGAAGAGGCACGAAGCAGAGGCATCCAAGTGATCGTTGCGGGTGCTGGTGGGGCAGCCCACCTTCCTGGAATGGTCGCTGCGAAAACGACACTTCCTGTCATCGGTGTCCCGGTTCAGTCGAAAGCACTCAATGGAATGGATTCGCTCCTCTCCATTGTTCAGATGCCTGCAGGAGTTCCAGTAGCAACTGTTGCCATCGGAAAAGCGGGAGCAACGAATGCAGGGTTATTGGCTGCTCAAATCCTCAGCATCCACTCCACAGACATTACAAATCGACTTGATGCATTTCGTGAGAAGAAACAAGAGATGGCGATGCGAGGAACGGAGGAGTTGGTCTGATGAGAATCGGAATTTTAGGTGGAGGACAACTTGGCCGGATGATGTCACTCAGTGCGAGTGCAATGGGATACACGACACTTTGTCTCGATCCAAACCCAGATGCACCGACTGCTCAAGTGGCAGATTCAATTGTTGCCTCATTTGATGATGTCGATGCCGCAAAAGAACTCGCTGCTCGTTCAGACGTTGTGACGTATGAATTTGAGAACATCGATACGGAAATGATTGCAGCCATCGAAGAAAAATGCCCACAAGGTATGGACGTGTTGAAGGCGACGCAACATCGCATCTTAGAGAAACAGATGATTGAATCAGCAGGACTACGTGTCGCACCGTATGTTTCGGTACGTACGGTTCGAGATGTACGGCAGGCATATGAGAAGCTCGGCTTACCTTTTGTCATCAAAACGTGTCGCTTCGGTTATGACGGGAAAGGGCAGACGGTCATTCGGTCGGAACATGACCTTCAGACATTCGTTGAACATTTTGTCGAGCAGGAATATGTCGCCGAAGCTTGGTTGCCATTTGAAAAAGAAATTTCAGTCATTGTGACGAGAGGGTATGACGAAACGTCGACATTCCCAATCAGTGAAAACATTCATCACAACAACATCCTACATTTATCGATTGTACCGGCTCGCGTATCAAATGAGATTCAAGAGGATGCAAGACACCTCGCTCTCCAGCTTGCAGACCATATCGGCTTAATGGGAACGCTCGCTGTCGAGCTGTTCGTCATGGCGGATGACCGTCTATATGTGAATGAGCTTGCGCCGCGTCCGCACAACTCCGGGCACTACACGATTGACGCTTGTGAAACCTCACAATTTGAACAACACATTCGAGCCGTGACCGGGATGCGCCTCGGACGGACGAGATTGACATCGCCTGTCGTCATGGTCAACCTTCTCGGCGAGCATATGCCACGACTTCATGTCAAAGCATTGCCATCGAATGTTAAACTACATCTGTATGGAAAAGATGAAGCGAAGACAGGTCGCAAAATGGGACATTTGAACGTCCTTGGTGACACGGTCGAAGAAGCGCTTCATACCATCGAACAACTGGCAATTTGGAAGGAGACCGTTTTATGATTTCACGCTACACCCGCCCAGAGATGGCAAACATTTGGACTGATCAGAACAAATTCGAGGCTTGGTTAAAAGTTGAACTTTATGCCTGTGAGGCTTGGAGTGAACTCGGTATCATCCCGAAAGAAGATGTACAAGTTCTTTGGGACAAGGCATCGTTCGATGTTGATCGCATTCTAGAGATTGAACAAGAGACACGTCATGATGTGATTGCGTTCACTCGTGCCGTTTCCGAGACACTCGGAGAAGAGAAAAAGTGGGTACATTACGGATTGACGTCGACGGATGTCGTCGACACGGCACTCTCGTACTTAATCAAACAGGCGAATGATCTTTTAGAAGCCGATTTAGATCGCTTCATCGGTATTCTCGCAGAAAAAGCGAAAGCACATAAGTATGACATCATGATGGGACGTACCCATGGCGTTCACGCGGAACCGACCACGTTCGGTCTGAAGCTCGCCCTCTGGTATGAAGAGATGAAACGAAACAAAAAACGCTTCATGGCAGCTCGCGAAACGATTGAATTCGGGAAGATGAGCGGAGCGGTTGGGACGTTTGCGAATATCGACCCGTTCATCGAGTCATACGTCTGTGACAAGCTCGGTATCCAAGCTGCACCGATTTCAACACAGACACTCCAACGTGACCGTCATGCCGAGTACATGTCAACACTCGCATTGATTGCCACATCGATTGAAAAGATGGCAACCGAGATTCGTGGACTTCAAAAAACAGAGACACGCGAAGTGGAAGAGTTCTTTGCGAAAGGACAAAAAGGGTCTTCTGCGATGCCGCATAAACGTAACCCAATCGGTTCTGAAAATATGACGGGTCTTGCACGCGTCATTCGCGGTCATATGATGACAGCATACGAGAATGTCCCACTCTGGCATGAACGTGACATCTCGCACTCATCAGCAGAACGAATCATCATTCCGGATGCGACGATTCTCCTCAACTACATGTTGAACCGTTTCGGTAACATCGTGAAGAACTTGACGGTCTTCCCGGACAACATGCGCCGCAATATGGACCGTACGTTCGGGATCATCTTCTCGCAACGGATCTTACTCGGTCTCATCGAGAAGGGCTGGTCACGTGAAGCAGCATACGACGCGGTTCAACCGAAAGCGATGCAGGCATGGGAAGAAGAGACGATGTTCCGTACATTGATTGAAGAGGACAAAGAGATGGGCGCACTCTTTACGAGTGAAGAGCTCGATGAGTTGTTCGACCCGCGTTATCACGTACGCCGTGTCGATACGATTTTTGAACGCTGTGGTTTGTAATCGTTGAGGGGCGACAAGCCCCTCTCACTTTTAAGGGGGAACGGTTCAGATGAAAGCAATTTATGAGGGCAAGGCGAAGGCGTTATTTGAGACAGAAGAAGCGGGTGTGCTTCGTGTGTACTATAAAGACGATGCGACAGCATTCAATGGAGAGAAGAAAGAGTCGATTGATGGGAAGGGGATTTTAAACAATGCCATCACGACCCAGTTGTTCGAATTGATGCATGACAACAAGATTCCGACGCACTTTATCAAACGAATCTCAGACCGGGAACAGTTGGTCCGTCGTGTCGACATCATTCCGTTAGAGGTGGTCGTCCGCAACGTCGCGGCCGGTAGTCTGGCGAAACGTCTCGGTTGGGAAGAAGGAAAACCGCTCCTCGCACCGATTGTCGAGTTTTATTATAAGGACGATGCGCTTGGGGACCCACTCCTCACGGAGGATCATATCCGATTATTGCAAGTTGCTACACACAAAGAAGTCGAAACATTGCGACAACTCGGGCTTTGGGTAAACGATGTCTTGCTCGATTTCTTTGGTCAACACGGCATCGACGTGATCGATTTCAAACTAGAGTTTGGAAAAGTGGATGGGACGATCATCTTGGCGGATGAAATCTCACCGGATACGTGCCGCCTTTGGGACAAAGAAACGAAACAAAAGCTTGATAAAGATGTATTCCGTCGCGATTTAGGTTCTTTGACTGAGACGTATGGACAATTGTTAACACGCATAGGGGGAAACGGACAATGAAAAAAGTAAACGTGTATGTGACATTACGTGAAAGTGTACTCGACCCACAAGGAGTTGCCGTAAAAGGCGGGCTCGAACATCTCGGATTCGCTGGAGTTGAATCGGTGCGCATCGGGAAAGTGATCGAGCTTCAAGTAGCGGACGACACGACAGAAAACATGGTCAAAGAGATGTGTGAGAAGTTACTCGTCAATACGGTCATTGAGAATTATGAAATCGAGATGGGGGTACTCGCATGAAGTTTGCGGTCATCGTCTTTCCAGGATCAAACTGTGACCTCGACATGTACCACGCGGTAAAAGATGTGCTCGGGGAAGAAGCGGAATACGTGTTCCATACAGAGACTTCACTTGAAGGATTCGATGGGGTCCTCTTACCAGGCGGTTTCTCATACGGAGACTACTTGCGCTGCGGGTCAATCGCCCAGTTTTCACCAATCATGGCTGAAGTGAAGCGTTTCGCGGAAGAAGGACGCCCGGTACTCGGGGTATGTAACGGATTCCAAGTGCTCGTCGAAGCGGGACTCCTCCCAGGCGTATTGATGCGAAACCGCGATTTGAAATTCATGTGTAAGACCGTCGACCTCGTCGTCGAAAACAACGAGACGATGTTCACAAGTGAGTACGCGGCACAGGAAACGATTCGCGTGCCAATCGCACACGGTGAGGGCAACTACTACTGTGATGATGCGACACTTGCGGCATTGAAGGCAAATGGCCAGATTGCGTTCACCTATAAAGAGAACCCGAACGGATCGGTCGAAAACATCGCCGGCATCACGAACGAGGCAGGGAACGTACTCGGCATGATGCCACACCCGGAGCGTGCGGTCGAAGCGTTGCTCGGTGGGGAAGACGGTAAACGGTTATTCACGTCAATCGTAAAATGGGGGGCACGACATGTTACTTACAACTGAACCGACAGCTACACAAATCCGTGATGAACGGATCTATGCCACGATGGGATTATCGGACGACGAATACGCGCTCGTCGTCTCACTGCTTGGCCGGGAACCGAATTATACAGAGATCGGTCTCTTCTCGGTCATGTGGTCTGAACACTGTTCGTACAAAAACTCGAAACCGGTGCTCCGGAAGTTTCCGACAACCGGCAAGCACGTCTTACAAGGACCGGGAGAAGGAGCTGGAATCGTCGACATCGGAGACGGCCAAGCCGTCGCCTTTAAAATCGAGAGTCATAACCATCCATCCGCGATCGAGCCTTATCAAGGAGCGGCGACTGGTGTTGGCGGAATCATCCGTGACATCTTCTCGATGGGCGCCCGTCCGATTGCTTTATTGAACTCACTCCGTTTCGGAGATTTGAACGAATCACGTGTGAAACATTTATTCGGTCATGTCGTATCCGGCATCGCTGGATACGGGAACTGTGTCGGCATCCCGACTGTCGGTGGGGAAGTCGCCTTTGACCCGGCTTACTCAGGAAATCCACTCGTCAACGCAATGTGCGTCGGCTTCATCCGTCATGAAGACATTCAAAAAGGAATCGCGGAAGGTGTCGGGAACTCGGTCATGTACGTCGGAGCAACGACTGGACGTGACGGAATCCATGGTGCCACGTTCGCTTCTGAAGAACTCGGGGAAGACGCGGACGAGAAACGTCCAGCCGTCCAAGTCGGAGACCCGTTCATGGAGAAGCTCTTGATCGAAGCGTGTCTCGAAGTCATCAAGCACCCCGCGCTCGTCGGGATTCAAGACATGGGCGCAGCCGGATTGACGTCATCGTCAGCAGAGATGGCATCGAAAGCAGGGATGGGAATCGAGATGAATCTAGACCTCGTCCCACAACGTGAGACAGGCATGACACCTTACGAGATGATGCTATCGGAATCGCAAGAGCGGATGCTTCTCGTCGTCAAAGCTGGACATGAAGACGAAATCGAAGCAATCGTCACGAAGTGGGGACTTCATGCAGTCAAAGTCGGAGAAGTCATTGAAGAAAAAGTACTTCGTCTCGTTCATCAAGGTGAAGTCGCGGCGGAAGTACCGGTCGATGCACTCGCCGAAGACGCTCCTGTCTATCATAAACCGTCTAAAGTCCCGGCATATTACGAAGCATTCCAAGCGATGGAGCCGGTCACACCAGTCGTCGAAGATGTGATGGCGACATGGAAAGACGTCCTTGCGATGCCGAGCATCGCCTCGAAACGTTGGGTGTATGAGCAATATGACCATATGGTACAAACGTCGACAGTCGTCGCACCGGGTAGTGATGCCGCAGTCATTCGCATTCGTGAGACGGAGAAGTCGCTCGCGATGACGACGGACTGCAACGCAAAATATGTCTATCTCGATCCACGTGTCGGTGGAGCCATCGCTGTCGCGGAGGCGGCGCGAAACATCGTCGCAAGTGGTGCAGAACCACTCGCTTTGACGGACTGCCTCAATTTCGGGAGCCCGGATAAACCGGAAGGGTTCTGGCAGCTCGATCAAGCCGTCGAAGGAATGGCAGAAGCGTGTCGTACGCTTGATACGCCGGTCATCGGTGGGAACGTATCGCTGTATAACGAATCGAACGGACAAGCCATCTACCCGACACCGGTCGTTGGAATGGTCGGACTCATCGAAAAACCAGAACATATTACGACATCGTTTGCGAAACAAGCGGGAGACGTCGTCTTCTTACTCGGTGAGACAAAAGCAGAATTTGGCGGAAGTGCCCTTCAAATGTTGCAAGACGGAAAAGTGAGCGGTCATGCACCGACACTCGACCTTGAAGAAGAACGTCAGACACAGAAGGTATTGCTTCACGCGATCCGTGAAGGTCTGGTCACGGCGGCACACGACGTGTCAGAAGGTGGTCTTGCGGCAGCGTTACCGGAACTGGTCTTTGGAACAGGGTTCGGCATGGACGTGACGATCGACACAGACCTTGTGACGGCACTATTTAGTGAATCCCAGTCACGTTTCCTCGTGACAGTAGACAAGGCACATGCCGAGTCATTCGCGCGCATGACGAACGGGACAGCAATCGGGACAGTGACAGAAGCCCCGACCCTTGTCGTTCGCGCAAGCGACCGCTTGATTGAAATGGACGTGAAAGAGTTGGAACGTGTATGGGAAGGAGCTATTCCATGTTATATGACATCCGAGGCATGAACGAGGAGTGCGGCGTCTTCGGTGTGTTCGGTCACATCGAAGCCTCACACCTTGCCTATTACGGACTGCACAGCTTGCAACACCGTGGCCAAGAAGGAACGGGGATCGTCACGGCAGACGGAGAACGTCTCCATGCGAAACGAGGACTCGGTCTCGTTACCGAGGTGTTCGATGAGACGTCACTCGACACACTCACGGGGAATCATGCGATTGGGCATGTCCGCTACTCAACGGCAGGCGGCAATACGTTAGAGAACGTTCAACCGCTCCATTTCAAGTCGTTGACTGGGGATTTGGCGATGGCGCATAACGGAAACCTCGTGAATGCGAACGAATTGAAACATATGCTCGAAGCGGAAGGCGCGATCTTCCAGACGACGTCCGACACGGAAGTCGTGGCTCACCTCATCAAGCGAAGTCGCGGCAATTCGTTGAAAGAACGAATCGCCGACAGCTTGGCTCGTCTCGTAGGGGCATTCGCTTTCCTATTCTTGACGGAAGATGCACTGTACGTCGGTGTCGACGTGCATGGGTTACGTCCATTGTCACTTGGACAAACCGAAGACGGGGCTTACGTGTTCGCTTCGGAAACGTGTGCGTTTGACGTCGTGGGGGCGACGTACGTACGAGATGTTGAACCAGGAGAATTGCTCATGGTCACGAATGAAGGAATCACGTCGGAGCGATTCAGTGAAGCGGCAGTCCGTGCCATGTGTTCAATGGAATACATCTACTTCTCACGACCGGACTCTATCATCGATGGTATCAACGTGCATACGGCACGTAAAGCCATGGGGAAAAAGATGTTTGAAGAAGCACCGGTCGAAGCAGATGTCGTGACAGGTGTGCCGGATTCAAGTATTTCCGCGGCAATCGGTTACGCTGAGGCGAGCGGAATCCCATACGAAATGGGACTCATTAAAAACCGTTACGTCGGACGTACGTTCATTCAACCGTCCCAGGAATTACGGGAGCGCGGCGTGAAGATGAAGTTGTCAGCGTTACGCGGTGTCGTAAACGGGAAACGCGTCATCATGGTCGATGATTCCATCGTCCGAGGAACGACGAGTCGTCGAATCGTTTCGTTACTCCGGGAGGCAGGCGCGACGGAAGTGCATGTGCGCATCACGTCACCACCGATCAAACATCCGTGTTACTACGGAATCGATACATCGACCAAGGAAGAGTTAATTGCGGCAACCAAATCCGTTGAAGAAATCAGAGAAGAGATTGGTGCCGATTCACTAGCGTTCCTCACATTGGATGGAACGGTCGAAGCCATCGATCGTCCATTTGAAGGAGCACTACGCGGGCAGTGTGCTGCATGCTTCACGGGACTTTATCCGACTGAACTTGCAGAACTCGTGACAGAGACAAAGGCTTAAGGGGGAAATGCAATGAGCGTTCGTTATGAACAAGCGGGTGTGAATTTAGAAGCAGGGTACGAGGCCGTATCCCGTATGAAACGTCATGTTGCTCGGACAATGCGTCCGGAAGTGATGACAGGACTCGGTAGTTTCGGAGCGATGATTGATCTCGGTTCGATGAACATGAAACACCCGATTCTCGTGAGCGGGACCGACGGGGTCGGGACGAAACTGAAATTGGCGTTCGCGCTCGACCAGCATGACACGATTGGAATCGACTGCGTCGCCATGTGCGTCAACGATTGTCTCGTGCATGGGGCAGAACCGCTCTATTTCCTCGACTATATTGCGACCGGAAAAGCAGAACCGGCTAAACTTGAGCGAATCGTCGCCGGTGTTGCGGAAGGATGTGTCCAAGCCGGCTGCGCCCTCGTCGGTGGCGAAACCGCTGAAATGCCGGGGATGTATCCGGATGGCGAATATGATATTGCTGGATTTGCGGTCGGTGTCGTGGAGAAAGAAAACTTGCTCGACGGTTCGACGATTCAGGATGGAGACGTTGTGCTCGGACTTGCATCTTCAGGCGTCCACTCGAATGGATTCTCGCTTGTACGTCATATTGTTGAATCACAAGGTCTTCATTATACGGATGAGATTGCGATGCTCGATACGACACTCGGGAACGCCTTGCTGTTGCCGACACGGATTTATGCCGAAGCGGCGAAAGCGGCGATTTCGACAGGGAAGGTTCAAGGGATGGCACACATCACAGGTGGTGGCTTCTATGAGAATGTCCCTCGCATGTTGCCAGAAGGTCTCGGCATCACGTTCGATGCCTCGAGTTGGCCGAGTCTTCCTGTATTCGACTGGCTCGAACAAGTCGGGAACATCTCGAAGCAAGAAATGTTCAACGTCTTCAATATGGGGATCGGTTATATGATCACGGTACGTCCTGAAGACGTGGAACTCGTCGAAGCGGCGCTTGAACGTGTCGGGGAGACTGCGCACCGAATCGGGAAAGTCGAGAGTCGTCCAGGCATCCGGATTTCAGGAGTGGACCAATGAAACGATTTGCCATCTTTGCGTCAGGATCGGGAAGTAACGCCGAAGCGATCTGGCAAGAAATCGCCGAAGGGAGACTCTCGGCCGAATGCGTGTTGCTCGTGACGGACAAACCAGAAGCCACTGTTCTCGATCGAGCGGAGCGTTACGGGATCCCGAGTTTTTCGTTTACACCGAAGGCGTACGCGTCAAAAGAAGAGTTCGAGGAAGAGATCCTCGTCCTGCTCCGTACGCTTCGTGTAGACTATATCGTGTTGGCGGGGTATATGCGCTTGATCGGAAATGTGTTACTATCCGCATATCCGAACCGTATTCTAAACATTCATCCATCGCTTTTACCCGCTTTTCCAGGTAAAGACGCGATCGGACAGGCGCTTGACGCCAACGTACCGACGAGTGGTGTAACCGTTCATTATGTGGATGCGGGGATGGACACGGGTCCGATCATCGCACAGGCGTCCGTCGAGATTGAAGGGTGTGACCGCACCGAGGCGACACGTCGTATTCAGACGATCGAGCACCAACTGTATCCGCGCGTATTACAACAAGTGTTGAATCAACAGGAGGTTTTCAAGTGAGAGCATTATTAAGTGTTTCTGATAAAACGGGAATTGTCGAACTCGCAATCGTCTTGCATGAGGCGGGCATCGAGCTCATCTCAACAGGTGGGACCGAGGCGGCGCTTCAACAGGCAGGATTACCAGTCAAAAACATTTCAGAAGTGACATCGTTCCCTGAAATGTTAGACGGCCGTGTCAAAACGTTGCACCCACTCGTTCACGGAGGATTGCTCGGACGTCGCGACCTTGATACGCATGTCGCACAAATGAAAGATCATCACATCGAACCAATCGATTATGTGGTCGTCAATCTGTATCCGTTCAAAGAGACGATTGCAAAAGAAAATACGACATACGAAGAAGCGATTGAAAACATTGATATCGGTGGACCGAGCATGTTGCGTTCAGCTGCGAAAAACCATGCGAGTGTCACCGTCGTCGTGGACCCGAGTGATTACACACTCGTCGCCGATGAAGTACGTGGAGGCGGTACATCGTTTGAAACACGTCAACGTCTCGCGACGAAAGCGTTCCGACATACGGCTGCCTATGATGCGTTAATTGCCGACTACTTAGGTCGTCAAATCGGTGAAACGTTCCCAGAACAGTTGACGGTCACGTATGAAAAGGTTCAAGACCTTCGTTATGGAGAGAACCCACACCAACAAGCGGCGTTTTATAAGACACCGTTATATGACGGGATGACACTTGCGAATGCGACACAGCTTCACGGGAAAGAGCTCTCGTATAACAATATTCAAGATACGAATGCAGCACTTGAAGCACTCAGTGAATTGACTGAGCCGGCGGCAGTCGTTGTCAAGCACATGAACCCATGCGGCGTCGCAGTCGGACGGACGATTTCTCAAGCGTTCGAACGAGCCCATGCTGCCGACCCGGTCTCCATCTTTGGTGGAATCGTCGCCTTAAACCGTGAAGTCGATCTCGAAACGGCGGATGCCCTTCGCAACATCTTTTTAGAGATCATCATTGCTCCATCCTTTAGTGAGGCAGCACTTGACCGATTGAAAGAGAAAAAGAATCTTCGTTTGTTGACGTTAGATATGGGACAGATGACAGGCATGCGCCTCACGGCTGTCGCGGGAGGATTGCTCGTACAAGACGGGGATGACATGACACTCGATGATGCCTCATGCCAAATCGTGACGGATCGTCGTCCGACAGCATCAGAATGGGAAGACTTGAAACTTGCATGGCGTGTCGTCAAGCATGTCAAATCGAACGCTATCGTCGTCGCAAAAGACGAAACGACGATTGGAATCGGTGCCGGACAGATGAACCGCGTCGGTGCAGCAAAAATCGCTTTCGAACAAGCTGGAGAACGCGCGACAGGCGCGGCTCTCGGAAGTGATGCCTTCTTCCCGATGGCAGATACGGTCGAAGCGGCAGCGGCAGCGGGAATCACGGCCATCATCCAACCGGGTGGGTCGATTCGCGATGCCGAATCGATTGAAGCGGCAAATCGCCATGGTATCACGATGGTATTCACATCAGTCAGACATTTCAAACACTGAGAGGGGTTTGCGTCATGAACGTATTGGTCATCGGTCGAGGAGGACGCGAGCATGCGCTCGCGTGGAAGTTGAAACAAGACGGGCATCACGTCTTCGTTGCACCGGGCAACGACTTTATGGAAGGGATGACGTGTGTGTCGATCCATGAAACAGACGTGGAGGCGCTCGCCCATTTCGCAGAAGAGAACGAGATCGAATGGACGATTGTCGGACCGGAGTCGTCACTCATGGCAGGAGTCGTGGATACGTTCCGTGCCAAAGGACTGAACATCTTTGGACCGACGAAAGCGGCTGCCTTACTCGAAGGAAGCAAGGCGTTCGCAAAGGAAGTCATGATGGAAGCCGGGATTCCGACAGCGGCATACGAGGCGTTCACAGAAGCGGAATCGGCGCTTGCCTATATCGAGAAGTTAGGGGCACCACTCGTCGTCAAGGCGGACGGATTGGCGGCCGGTAAAGGCGTCACGGTTGCATTCACGGTCGAAGAGGCGGAAGCTGCCGTACGTGATATTTTCACGACGGATAAATTTGGGCAACAGTCACAAGTCGTCATCGAAGAGTTCCTCGATGGGGAAGAGTTTTCGCTCATGGCGTTCGTCTCGGGAGAGCGTGTCATTCCGATGATCACCTCGCAAGATCATAAACGTGCCTATGACGGTGACAGGGGACCGAACACGGGTGGTATGGGCGCTTATAGCCCGATGCCACATCTTTCAAAGGACGTGTATGAGGAATCGGTGAAGACCGTATTAGAACCACTCGCGCAGACGATGGTCAAGCGAGGCACTCCATTTGAAGGATTCTTGTACGCCGGTCTCATCTTGACGGCAAATGGACCAAAAGTCATCGAATTCAACGCACGTTTCGGTGACCCGGAAACAGAAGTCATCTTGCCGAACTTGAAATCGCCGCTCCTGGACGTGATTGAAGCGGTCGTTCGACAAGAATCGTATTCGGTTGAATGGATTGACGGATACACGATAGGTGTCGTCATTGCGGCCGAAGGGTATCCGGACCGACCGATCACGGGCCAGGTGTTATCAGGATTTGAGTCACTTCCGAAAGATGTGCTTGTCTTCCATGCCGGCACGACAAAGAAGGGTGATCAAGTCGTAGGGAGCGGAGGTCGTCTACTCGTTGTGACGGCGACGAAGCCGACACTGCTTGAGGCGAAAACGGCTGTGTATGCGGCAATTTCACAACTCGATTTACCTGAAACGTTCCACCGAACGGACATCGGATCACGGGCGTTCACGCAGATTATTTGAAGGATGGGTCAACCCATCCTTTTTTTCATGCGAAAAAAAGGAAATGCCGATATCCTGTTCTACAATAATAAAGTAGCTTGAAGAAGGAGGGTGGTCGGCCTGCGTGTTCAAACAAAATTATTTATTGCGATAGCCGTGAACATCGTACTCTTCATCGGTGTCATTTTATTCGTCATCAAACCGTATTTTGTAGAGAAAAGTATTGAACAGGACAGGGCGATGACCCGTGATCAAATCGAAAGTGTATCGGAAGTGTTCGCCAATCACCGACTCATGCTCGAGCGGATTCTTGTCGATTGGTCAGTCTGGACGGATGCCTATGATTTTGTTCAAAATCAGAATGAAACATTCATTGAAAATAACATGGGGGAAGAGACACTCGAAAACTTAGGAGTCGGCGCAATGATTTTCCTCGACCGTGATCGAGAGGTCGTCTACTCGGAGTTTAATCAATTTTATGAATTGGATCGTGAAGAGGACAAGGAGACCTTCACGAACGGTTTGATCCGTTACGTCAACTCGTCAGGAATCAAACAAAGTGCGGTGTATGGCACCGATTTCGGCCCGGTCGTCTTCATGAGTCATCCGATTATGAGGAGTGACGGGACGGGAGAATCCGGTGGGACGCTCGTGCTCATTCAAAAAATCGGTCCAGACTTCATGGCCGCGATGAGTGCCCAAGCAAAAACGAAATTATCGATCAGCCCGCTTTCTCACCGGCAGTTGACGGTCGATTTAGACAATCAGTTTGCCCGTGTCTCGTTACCGCTTCAATCCGTCTATCAAGATGCGAACTGGGAACTCAACTTCTCGGTGAAGCGAACGTACTATACCAACACGCAGACCATGTTAGAAACAGGGATGCTCGGGCTTCTTGTCCTCGGTCTTGGTCTATTGTTGACACTGTTTTGGTCAGTGAATCAAATTGTCACGAAACGATTGATGGGCATCGTCAACGAACTGAAATGGATCACGAAAGAACGGAATAGTCGGTTACGGATTCAGTTGCATCCGAATCAACAAGACGAAATCGAAGAGATGGCCATCAGCATGAACGAGGTGCTCGATGCACTCGAACAGACACAAAAGGAATCGTTGACGCGTGCCTTCCGCGATTCCTTGACCCGTCTTCCGAACCGCTTGGCAGTCGAAGAGATGTTCGTGAGCTTACCGGACACGACCCGATCGATTGGCGTGATGGGAATCGATTTCGACAACTTCCGTCGCATCAACGATCAATTTGGTCAGCGTACGGGAGATGCGATGCTGACGTTCTTTGCCTCTCGTTTGATGTTTTATAAAGAGGATGGCTTCGTTGCGAGAATCGGAGCGGACGAGTTCATCTTGATTCATCCGAAATGGACGACTGAGGAGCTCATGATCATCGCCAATCAATTGGTGAAAGATTTGCGCGAATGGGGTTTGAAGCAAGGGATGAACCATTTGACCTTGAGTATCGGCATCGACGAATTGACTGGCCCCACGCATCATTCCTATGAGGTGATGATGGCGCGACTCGATGTCGTCTTACACGAAGCCAAAGCATCCGGGAAAGATCAGATTCTTTCCTATCATGAGATTGAAGATGGGAGTCATTACTTGCAGGCGCTCGAGATGGAACGTGATTTACGTCATGCGTTGCGTCATGATGAGTTCGAACTCTATTACCAACCAATCGTCTCTCCGCAGCCGTTTCAAGTTAGAGGAGTCGAGGCGTTGATTCGATGGCACCATCCACAGAAAGGATTCGTCTCTCCCGGCGTGTTCATTCCGGTTGCAGAACAACTCGGGCTCATCTCGGATGTGGGACGCTGGGTGCTTGTGCGCGCCATCAAGGAGATTCAAGAGTACGCAGAGCGACTTGACTTATTTTTATCCATTAACGTCTCGAAACGTCAGATTTTAGACGGCTCGTTTTTAGAAGCGTTGGAGGAAACGATCGCTAAGACAGGATTTCCCCCACACCGGTTGCATGTGGAAATCACAGAGAGTGAAGTCGGTGGGAATGTGTATGAACTTCAACAATTCATTCAAGCGTTAAAGGCCATCGGTGTCAAAATATCACTTGATGACTTCGGTGTCGGAACATCGTCGCTTTCATACTTGCAATCCCTGTGTCTCGACATCGTTAAAATCGATCAAAACTTCGTGAAAGGGATTCCGGAGAATAAATTTGACCGCGCGCTGTTAGAAGGGCTATATCAAACTTTCCAAACGCTTGGACTCGAGATTGTCACGGAAGGGGTCGAGCGACCGGAACAGCTTGCGTTCGTATTAGAATATAGTGGTTCGCTCATTCAAGGTTATCATTACAGTAAACCGATTCCGGTCAATCAATTGCACCTGTACTTACGTAAAACCGTCATGACTCAAATTTGATGTAGGTGACTCTTCATAGGAAGAGTCGCCTTTTTTGTGAAAAACATATGTGAAATTTGTTACAATAGGGAACATAACTTGCGACCCATTCAGAGAAAAGGTAAACTTGAAACAGGTAAAGAAAACGCTTTCAAAATTATTCTTTTATAGCTTTGAAAGGGAAAAAGGGAGGATTGGGTTCGATGCCAACAAAAAGAACGGCGCGGGCACCGTGGTCTAAAGTGATGATTCGTTCACAACTTGAAGTCGTAGATCGATTGCGGCCACCTTCGCTCGTCTTACAAAACGCAACGTATTTGAACGTCTACGTAAAACAATGGAGAACCGCGAATATTTGGATTGAGGGAGATCGCATCGTGTATGTCGGTCCAGACTTACCAGAATCAGCGGTCGAAACGGTCGATGTGACAGGAAAGTATATTGTACCTGGGTATATCGAGCCTCACGCTCATCCGTTTCAATTATACAATCCGGCGACGTTGTCAAAATATGCAGGAGAGCGTGGAACGACGACGCTCGTCAATGACAACATGCTGCTTTTTTTACAAGAGGAAGGGCAAGCGTTTGCGCAACTCGATGAGATTCAACAATTGCCGACGAGTACGTATTGGTGGGCCCGTCTGGATACGCAAACGGAGTTGGACCGGGAGAGCGTGACTGTCGACTCGGAACGCATTCACGCGTGGTTTAACCATCCGGACGTCGTCATGGCAGGTGAATTGACGGCATGGCCGCGCGCCTTGAAGGGCGATGATGAGATGCTTCAGTGGATGCTTGACGCCGAGACGTGCGGTTTGCCGGTCGAGGGACATTTTCCGGGGGCGTCGCCAAAAACATTGACTAAAATGGCGTTGATGGGAGTACACAGCGACCATGAGGCGATGACGGCGGAAGAGGCGTTCAATCGATTGGAACTAGGGTATACGACGACGCTTCGACATTCCTCGATTCGTCCGGACCTTCCGGGGATGATTCGTGACCTATTGGCGAATGGACTGACGGCGTTCGACCATCTCATGGTAACGACGGACGGTTCGACACCGGGCTTTTATGAGGACGGCATGCAGGATGCTCTCGTCCGCATTTTGATCGAAGCGGGATTACCGGCCATCGAAGCCTACCGGATTGTCTCTCATAACGTGGCTCGTCATTTTGACCTCGATCATATTTTAGGTGCAATTGCGCCAGGCCGCATCGCGCATTTGAACATTCTAGATGCCATCGAGGAACCGCGTCCGACGGCCGTGATCGCGAAAGGGCAATGGATTTATCGTGATGGGGTATCGCTTTTCCCGAACGAATTAGTGGAAGCAGTCCTCGACATGATGCCGTCGACAGACGTTTCAATCGAGCTTACGCCACAAGACTTGTCCTTCAGCATGCCCGTCGGACTCGACATGATCAACTCGGTCATCATGAAGCTGTTTAAAATTACGCATGACACGGGTCAAGATGAATTACCGCGTGATGGAGACGAATCGTTTCTCATGTTGCTTGATAAAGAAGGGAAATGGCGATTGAACACGGTCTTGAAAGGTTTCGCCCGAGATTTCGGTGGACTTGTCAGTTCGTACTCAATCAGTGGGGATTACTTGATTTTAGGAAAATGTAAACAGGATATGTTACTGGCGTTCAAACGAATGAACGAGCTCGGAGGCGGGATTGTCCTCGTAGACCAGGGCGAAATCGTTGCGGAGATTCCGTTACCACTCTGTGGGATGACGTCGACGGAGCCACTCGAAACACTCATCGGTCAAGAGAAACAGCTGCGAGACGAGCTCATGGCGAGGGGCTATCAGTTCGAAGACCCGATCTATACATTACTATTTTTAGCGTCTACCCATTTGCCGTATGTTCGGGCGACACCTCTCGGCATTTACGAAGTCATGAAGAAACAAGTACTATTTCCTGCGATTTTGCGATGAATAGTTGAGTCCGGGGCGCCCCTGCTTTAGAATGAGAAAGAAGTATGAGTAGAGAGGATGCTTGCGGATGCAACTCGATAAATTACGAGGTCGAGAGCTCGATCAATTATTTGAAGCGATTTTGAAGCTCGAGACACTCGAAGACTGTTATCAATTATTCGAAGATTTAGCGACTGTTAATGAAATTCAAGCACTTGCGCAACGACTTGAAGTGGCGCGGCAAATTCGTGAAGGAAACACGTATCATAAAATTGAGGAAGCGACAGGCGCCTCAACGGCCACGATTTCACGTGTGAAGCGATGCTTGAACTATGGGACAGGCGGATACGATCTCGCTCTTGAACGTCTACAACAAACAAAAGGTGACTCGTAAGAGTCATCTTGTTTTTGATGGAGGGGAGGGGCGAGATGCAACAGAAATTCATGAAACTGAACTTACAATTGTTCTTTCGAAGTTTAACACCGGTCCAAACACTCGTGTTAATTTATAGTGCGGCAGCGATTTTATCAGTTTTGCTCCTCGCCTTACCAATCGCCCATAAGCCTGGAGTGACGATCACGTTTACCGACCTTGTCTTCTTTGCGGTGAGCTGTGTCAGTGTCACCGGCCTGACACCGATTGTAGTCACCGATACCTTCTCCACGTTCGGCTTATTTATCATTCTCTTCATCGTCCAAGTGAGCGGTGTCGGATTGATCAGTTTGCATGTCATCATGTGGATTTTACTCGGGAAACGGATTGGGTTTAGGGAAAGACAACTGATTTTACGCGACCAAAACCAGACGTCCATGTCTGGTATTGTTAAATACATCACGGAAATCGTGATCACCGTTATCGCCATCGAGGCGGTCGGTGCAGTCGTGCTCGGGGTCCATTACTTAAATTATTTTGATACCATCGGAGAAGCCTTCTTACAAGGATTGTTCGGGTCAATCAGTGCGACGACGAATGCCGGGTTTGACATTACGGGAAGTTCGCTCGCGCCATTCCGTGAGGACCCGTTCGTCATCTTTACGCAAATCGCGCTCATGACCGGTGGTGCCATCGGATTCCCGGTGCTCGTAGAGATTCGAACATACTTGGTGAGCCGAATCACACGGAAACGTCACACGTTCCCAAGCCGATTCTCATTGTTCACGAAATTGACGGTCTCGACATTCTTTATTTTGATTGCTGTCGGTACGGTCGGCTTGTTCATCTTTGAATACAACAATGCCTTTAAGGACTTGCCGCTCTGGTTGGCACTATCGGATTCGTTGTTCCAGTCCGTGACGACACGAAATGGTGGTCTATCGACGGTCGATGTCAATTTGTTCTCTGAAGCGAGCATGTTGCTTCTGTCCATCCTTATGTTCATCGGGGCGTCTCCATCGTCTGTCGGTGGGGGGATTCGGACGACGACGTTTGCTGTAGCCGTTCTCGCTGTCATCGCCTTCATTCGCGGGGACTCGTCCATTAAAATTTTCGGTCGTGAAATCGTCCTTGAAGATATTTGGAAAGCGTTCGTGATCATTACGGTCTCGCTTGCCGTGTTACTATCAGGTGTCATGGTCATGGCTTATTTTGAGGATGCTTCGTTGACACGAATCTTATTCGAGGCGTGTTCTGCGTTCGGGACGACGGGCCTATCCGTCGGATTGTCCTCCGAATTTAGTAACGTTGGAAAATGGGTGTTGACGATTCTCATGTTCATCGGTCGGATCGGCGTCATCGCCTTCATTCTCATCCTGCAACGGAGACAACCGAAGCGGATGTATAACTATCCGAAAGAATCAATCATCTTAGGATAAGGAGATTGTCATATGAAAGCATTTTGGATCAACTTCGGATACGTCTTTATTGTTCCGGTTCTTCCGTTTATCGCCATCGTCAATGGAACGGCACTCTGTTCACCGGACTCGCCGCTCCTTGACATACCGGTGCTCGGATTCTTTTTAGCGAATCCGCTCTGGTTCGTCCCCGTTTACGGTCTATTCGCCTTGCTTGTTGCGAAATGGTTGACGGATCGGGAACGGAATCGTACGGCACGTTCGTGACTTGCTTCGGCAAGTCTTTTTTTGTTGGGGAGATGCACGGGAGGAAAAAAATCGATACACTAGAGAAGGATTCGATAGGAGGGAATGAGTTGGAATTTCAGACGTGGCGACATGTGTTTAAACTAGATCCGAATAAGGAACTCACAGATGAGGCGCTCGAGGCCCTCATCCATTCTGGGACCGACGCCTTTTTGATTGGAGGGACGGATGGAGTTGATGCAGAGAATACATTTGCGCTATATGCGAGAGTCCGAGATGCCGGGATTCCAATCGCACTTGAGATTAGTCATCCTAGTCAAGTCATCCACGGATTCAATCATTACTTCGTGCCCACCGTGCTGAATGCAGGAACTCCGGAATGGATCATTGGACATCATGCTCGTGCGTTTGAACGATACGGCCATTTCTTTGATGCCCGTCTTGTAACGGCTCAAGGGTATCTCGTCTTGAACCCGGACGCGAAAGTCGCTGACGTGACGGAAGCACGATGCGATTTGACGATCGAAGAGTCCGTGGCATACGCGGAAGTTGGACATCACTTGTTCCGTCTTCCCTCGCTCTATATCGAATATAGTGGACGACTCGGGAATCCTGATGTCGTCAAAGAGATTCGTTTGGCGTTACCTGATGCACATCTCTTTTACGGTGGTGGCATCGAGGGAGAAAAGACGGCACGATTAATGGGTGCACATGTCGACACGATTGTTGTCGGCAATATCATTTATGAAGACTTAGCTGGAGCACTTGCGACTGTACGAGCACTCCGATAAAATAAGAACAAACGTTTGGAACAAGGAAGGAAACAATTATGTATAATCTTAGCGAAGAATTAGTCAAAGGGATGAACCCGGAACAAGCAGAAGCGGTGAAGCATACGGATGGCCCGCTGTTGATTATGGCGGGTGCAGGGTCTGGGAAGACTCGTGTCTTGACCCATCGTGTCGCCTATTTGATGGCGGCGAAGCAAGTGGCACCGTGGAACATTTTAGCGATCACGTTCACGAATAAGGCAGCACGAGAAATGAAAGATCGGATTGCGCGTCTTGTGGGTGGTGTCGCCGAGGACATTTGGATTTCTACATTCCACTCCATGTGTGTCCGGATTTTACGACGTGATATCGATCGCATCCGCTATGACCGGAGCTTTTCTATTTTAGATGCCTCAGATCAATTGACAGCGATCAAACAGGTGTTGAAAGAATTGAACCTCGACCCGAAGAAGTACGAACCGCGTACCCTTCTCGGGATGATTTCAAATCATAAAAATGAGCTGCGTACGGCGAAAGATGCGGCTGCCCTCGTTGGGAACAATCCGTACGAGCGAATCATCTCGGACGTCTACACAGCGTATGAGAAAAAGTTGAAACAAAATAATGTTCTCGACTTTGACGATTTGATTATGAAGACGATTCACTTATTCCAAGAAGCGCCGGATGTGTTGGCGTTCTATCAGAAAAAATTTAAGTACATCCATGTCGATGAGTATCAGGATACGAACCGTGCCCAATATACACTCGTCAAACTTCTCGCGCAGGCACACGAGAATTTGTGTGTCGTGGGGGACTCGGATCAGTCCATTTATCGTTGGCGCGGTGCCGACATCGCCAACATCTTGACGTTCGAGAAAGATTATCCGAGCGCACATGTCATCTTGCTCGAACAAAACTATCGTTCGACGAAACGGATTTTGGAGGCGGCGAACGGTGTCATCCAAAACAACGCTTCCCGCAAAGATAAGAACTTGTGGACTGAAAATGACGAAGGAGAGAAACTGTTGCTCCATGTCGCATCGGACGATCGCGACGAAGCGTTCTTCATCATGAACCAGATGAAAGAGCTGAAGATGGAAGGGATGGACTACGGACAGATGGCGGTCCTTTATCGGACGAACGCTCAATCACGTGGACTCGAGGAGATGCTCCTCAAGTCGAACATCCCATACAAAATGGTCGGCGGGACGAAGTTCTATGAGCGAAAAGAGATCAAGGACGTCCTCGCATACTTGCGATTGATTGCCAACCCGGATGAGGACATCTCGTTCGTTCGCATCGTCAATGAGCCGAAACGCGGAATCGGTGCCGCGACGATTGATAAACTAGGTGACTTTGCAGATATGCAAGGCGTCTCACTTATGGATGCGATTCGTGACATCGAATTGTCAGGCATCGCCCCACGCACTGCGACGAAACTCGCGGAATTCCGCCAAATGATGCTGGATTTACGGCAGATGGCGGACTACCTCTCCATTTCAGAACTCGTCGAAGAGGTATTGAAAAAGACAGGATATGAAGAGATGCTCAAAATCGAGAAGACTCTTGAAGCGGAAAGCCGACTCGAGAACTTGCAAGAGTTTCTGTCGGTCGCCCAAAACTTTGAGAAAGAGAGCGATGAACAGACGCTCGTCGCCTTCCTTACCGATTTGACGCTCGTCTCAGACCTCGATTCACTCGATAAAGTCGATGAGTCGCATCAAGTCACGTTGATGACGTTGCACTCGGCGAAGGGACTTGAATTCCCGGTCGTCTTCTTGATTGGAATGGAAGAAGGACTTTTCCCGCACAGCCGTGCCTTGAACGACGAGGAAGAGATGGAAGAAGAACGTCGTCTTGCGTATGTCGGAATCACCCGTGCCGAGAAGCGTCTCTATTTGACACGTGCCCAGTCACGGATGCTATATGGTCGCTTCCAAAACAACCCGGAGTCGAGATTCTTGCATGAATTGCCGGAAACGTTGTTGGAGCGGTCCGGTAAGGCGAGAAAACCAATGCCATGGAACCCGGTCGAGTCACCAGGGAAGTTACCGGTGAATGGCTTTAGTTCGAAACCGAAGCCGAAACTCGCCCAATCGTCCGGTGCCGAAACAGTCGGGTGGAACGTCGGCGACAAAGCAAATCATAAGAAATGGGGACAAGGGACGGTCGTGCAGACACGTGGTGAAGGCGACCAACTCGAAGTCGACATCGCATTCCCAGAAGTCGGGATCAAGCGCCTGTTGGCTAAGTTTGCCCCTATCGAAAAAGCGTGAGGTGAGGATATGGAGATGGCAGAACGCGTAGAAGAGCTACGTCAAACGTTAAATCAATACGGATACGAGTATTACGTGCTCGATCGTCCGAGCGTGCCGGATTCGGAGTATGATCGATTGATGAACGAATTGATTCAAATCGAGACCGATTATCCAGAACTTCGAACACCGGACTCCCCGACGCAACGCGTCGGAGGAGCGCCGCTCGACGCATTCGTCAAAGTGACACATGACACACCGATGCTCTCACTTGGAAACGTCTTCTCGAAAGAGGAACTTGTGGAATGGGTGGAGCGAATCGAGAAAGATCTCGGTTACACACCGACATTCGTGGCGGAACTCAAATTTGATGGACTCGCCGTTTCGTTAAAATATGAGAATGGTCGTCTCCTTCGTGGTGCGACGCGCGGGGACGGGACGACGGGTGAGGACATCACGCAAAACTTGAAGACGATTCGTTCCATTCCCCTTCGATTAAATGAGGACGTGACGTTTGAAGTGCGTGGTGAGGCATACATGCCGAAACGTTCGTTCGAACAATTGAATGATGAACGAGAACGTGTCGGTGAGCCACTTTTCGCAAATCCGAGAAACGCAGCTGCCGGTTCACTTCGACAACTTGACTCAAAAATTGCGGCGTCGAGAAACTTGGCGTTCTTTGCATACGGTTTGGTGTCGCAAGACGATCTTGTCGCGTCACATGACGAGTCACTCGATTATTTGAAACGACTCGGTGTCGCTGTGAGCGGAGATTATACAACATGCCAGACGGCGGATGAACTGTGGGATTACATTGAGACATACGTGACAAAACGGAGTGACCTCCCATATGAAATTGATGGGATCGTCATCAAAGTGGCCGGGTATGAAGAACAGGAACAACTTGGTTTCACCGCTAAAAGTCCGCGCTGGGCCGTCGCGTACAAGTTCCCGGCAGAAGAAGTTGTGACGACAATTGAGGACGTCGATTTCAGTGTCGGTCGTACGGGGAAGGTCACACCACGGGCGCGATTTGCTCCGGTTTCTGTGGCAGGTTCGACCGTGACGTATGCGACGCTTCACAATGAAGATTTTATAAAAGAAAAAGACCTTCATATCGGTGACCGAGTCGTCATCAAAAAAGCAGGAGACGTCATTCCGGCCGTCGTATCGGCCTTGGCGAGTGAACGGAGTGGGGAAGAGCGGGTGATTGAATTCCCAACGCATTGTCCGGCGTGTGGGTCGGAGTTGATTCGACTCGAAGGAGAGGCGGATCATCGTTGCGTCAATCCGGAATGTCCGGCTCAACTGCTTGAAGGACTCATCCATTTCGTGTCGAGACAAGCGATGAACATCGACGGGCTCGGCGAGAAAGTGATCACGCAGCTTCACGAAGCAGGGCTCGTCCATAATGTGGCCGACCTGTATCGCTTGGACCGAGATGATTTACTTGGACTCGAGCGCATGGGCGAGACGTCAGTGACGAACTTGCTCTCGGCAATCGAACAATCGAAGCAAAACTCATTGGAACGGGTGCTCTTCGCCCTCGGGATTCGACTCGTCGGACAAAAGGCCGCTTCTTTAATTGCAGAACGGTTCGAGACGATGGATGCAATCATCGCTGCGACAGTCGAAGAGTTGACATCCATCGATGGCATCGGGACGAAGATGGCCGAATCGATTGTCCTCTATTTCGAAAAACCAGAAGCACGTGAACTCGTCAAAGAATTGGCGGAATCAGGTGTGAACTTATCATTCAAAGGAATGAAGCGTTCAACGACTGAAGGGGCACCGCTCTCTGGGAAGACAGTCGTATTGACGGGGAAATTGCATGAGATGACACGTGGCGAGGCTGGGAAACAACTTGAACTTCTCGGAGCGAGTGTAACGGGAAGTGTAAGTAAGAACACAGACTTGCTCGTCGCCGGTGAAAAAGCAGGTTCGAAGCTGGCGAAAGCGGAATCTCTCGGAATCGAAGTATGGGATGAAGCCAAGCTGCTCGACTTTTTACATGAACAAGCATAAGACGTTCGCTTCGGCGAACGTTCAGTTTATTGACAAATAACATGTTCGAACTCGTCCGTCGGGCGAGCAACGCAAACGGTCGTCATCTGGCGGCCGTTTGTCTTTTTCTAAGGCCACGACGGCCGAAGAAAAAGCTCGGTATTTACTTTGAATCGATGTATCAGGGGAAAGGGAAGGTAAACGCCGAGATCATCCTCCTCGGGCCGCTGTTCAACATCCGTTCCGTTCGTCAGACCGTGAAGGATGGATCGTGTCGACTTGTTGATCATTAGATTCGCCCCCTGTGTGTTCTTCTCACACCATTATATGGGACGAAGGACGAAAGGTGACCAAGAACGGGCAGGCGAGACTCCTGAGGGAATAGCAAGCAAAGGGAGACCCAGCAGTGACGCAGTCGCGATGCGGCTCCCTGCTTGCCCCTAGGAAAGCGAGCCGTGTCCGGATTGGGCATAAGACCTATACTTTGTCTACAGTCTGGACGTTCGCTTCGGCGAACGTTTTTTATTTTTTTCAGAAATAAATGGGATTGAGCAGGTTCGCACAAGTGTGTGAGGGGTATAGATTAACTAAATCAAAATGCTAATATATTTTTGCGAGAGAACCCTTTGACATCATGACTTTCACACACACATTCCTCTCATTCCTCTACGTGGTGAACGTCGTCATCGGAACGATTGCGATTCGAGCGCTTGTTTTCACCTTGGAGGAGGGACCGACATCATGACACACAACATCCAGCGCTTCGTTGCCGTATTTACCATCCTCATGTTCCTTTCAACCTTATTTGGGGTGCCCACCGCCAAAGCGGACACGACCACGTTCCGGTATATCCAAGTGAATTTGACAGATGAGGAAAGCGAAACATTATATGAATCAAGTCTTGTCTATGAAGGAATCACGTATTACGGGGTCCGTGAATCAGCTGACGTTTGGCGATTTATGATTGATGCGGAAGTAGTAGACGACTCGTTGATTGACCTCATCACGCTCTATGATGCGGAAGGTGTACCGTATACGTTTTCTCCACACACTGTCACGGAAGCCTATCCTGTCGAAGTGGAGGAACCGCCTGTAGTCACAGAACCAGACCCATCAGAAGAGGTGACGCCACCGGTTGAACCAGAACCAGTCGTCGAAGAGCCGACGACTGAACCGACGTTACCGAAGCTCGCCGTTGAAGCAATCAACATCGCCGCAGTCGACCGAGCCGTTGTCGGAGGCGAAATATCGTATACGTTCATTGTAGAAAACACAGGAGACACGCCGATGACGGTGACAGAATTCTCTCATGAGTATGTGAGCGGAGACATCGATCATCAATCAATCGAATCGTTCAATCAACACGTATTTGATCGTTTGCATGAATTAATAGGAGAAGACGGTCTCTTGCCGGGGGAACGGGTGGAAGTGACAGAAGTTTTAGCGATTCAGACCGGATATTCGTTCGACGCTCATCCTGAGATCGGCAGTGTCTTTCGGGTGACCGGAGTGGATGAATTCGACCGGGTTGTCACGTCAGAAAGTCAACAAATTATCCTTTTGCAAACACCAGACTTCACCGTGAATGCAACGGTTGAGAAAGCGACCGTTCAACCGGGAGAGCCCGTTCGTTATACGTATACGATCACCAATCCTTCGAGAGTCACCCTATTTTTAGCGAAAGCAGTTCTTACATGGCCAAGCGGTGCCTTGACAAAAGAAGAACAACACCTGGCAAATCAACGATTCGCAGAGCTGGTCGAAGCGATTCCTGCCTTCAGAGACGGTCTCGGTCCGGAAGAAGAAGTGACGTTCTCGTTTGAGCTTCCGCTCCTCACATCTTATGATATGAGAGCCGGGGCTGAATTGATTCAACGTGCCACATTCACCTTTGAGGTGGATGAAGGGATTGCGGTTACTCACTCTGTCGACGTACCGGTAGCAGTGAAGCAACCTGTTCCGGTAAAAGAAGAGCCGAAACAAGACGCTAACAAACAGAAGACAGAGGTGAAAACCACACCACCTGCCGTGACAGTCGTTGTCAAAGAGAGTGGAGCGAAACGAGTCGAGCACATCGATGAAGCCGATCCGTACGCACAAGGCGTACTTCCGATGACAGGCGAAGCGGATGATCTATGGCACGTCATGCTCGGTACACTTCTCTTCGCGTCAGGACTCCTACTGTTGATTCGTCGCAACCACTCGTCAACGAAACCATAAATCGACATCCCTTCTCGTTCATGCGAGAAGGGATTTGTTCTGATTCCGCTTCGATACTTTTTTCGTGGAACGATTTTGTTATAATGGACAAAGTGAAATAGGAAACGATGTTCAAAGGAGCTAGACATAGATGAAATGGAAACAACTCGTCATCCCGACAATCGCCTCTGCGCTATTGTTGAGCGGATGTTCAATGAAAATACCGATGGGTGAAGAAGAAGCGACACCAACAGGGGACGAAACAGCGGCCGAAGGCGTCACACAAGCGATCGAAGCCCGTGACTCTTATTACCAGATGGTCATTCCGTTCAAACCGGCGGCGGCGAGAGGTCTCGCCCAACGTCAAGTCAGTTCATCGTTAGAACTCGAAGAAGTCGAACTCGGTCTCATGCGTCATTCAACGGACGCGTTCGACCCGGAAAAGTTCGCTTATCAAGAGGGACAGCTGTTGAATGCGGAGGATGTGTCCCGTTTACTTGCACGGAAAGATAAAAGTAATGAAGGATTGACACCCTTGAACCCGGCATATGCGGATGGCAAGGCAGAAGTCGAAGACGACAAGTTTGTCGACGCAAACAAGAAGTCACCACTTTATTTAGCTTCCATTGTTGAACAGAACTACATGACGAAAGAGGACAGCGGGTATCAGGTTGGAGGCGTATCGTTTGCACTCATATTGAACCGTGAGTATGTCTTCCAAGCACCGAACTATGGTCCGACGTACACCGTCAAACTCGATCAAAAGAAAGTGATCGCAGAAGGGGAACGTATGGCGAACGAGCTCGTCTCCCAATTACGGAAGCGGGAAGACTTCAAGGATCTCGATATCAATGTCGCGCTCTATATGAAATCGACACAAGGTTCACCGACACCGGGGAACTATATCAAATCGGCTTTCGTTGGGACGGCGGATCAGGTCAAATCGGATGACTGGAAAGCGATCGATGAGAAGTACTACTACTTCCCGTCGACATCAGCGACGTCTGACGTACGCGAGGACGCTCAGAAGTTTACGCTCTTCAGCGATCGGATCGCAGACCTTTTCCCGGACTATAGCGGGATGATCGGGAAAGGTTTTTATCAGAATGGAGATTTATCGAGAATGGAGATTGATATCCCGATTCAGTTTTACAGTCGCGCTGAGCTCGTCGGATTCACACAACACGTTGTCGGCTTGCTTGAAAACCGTTGGGAATATAATCGGAACGTTCCGGTTCGAATTAACGTGACATCCCTCGGTGGAGACCCTGAAGTGACCATTGTGTTCGAGGACGGAATGGATAGTCCGAAAGTATACTTCTAAAGGAGGAGAGGTTCGTATTTTGAAACGAATCTCTTCTTTTTTTCGTATGAAAAGTGAAAGGATAATCTTTGACCTTATTTGACCAAATGAGTAGAATAGAGTTAACAGAAACGGGAAAGGGATAGGTGAGGTGAATCCATATGGCTAAAAACTATTACGATGAGCTTGGTGTTTCCAAAGGAGCGACCGAGCAGGAGATTAAACGCGCATACCGGAAACTGGCGAAACAATACCATCCGGACGTCAATAAAGATCCTGGGGCACAGGATCGCTTCAAATCGATTCAAGAGGCGTTCGACGTGTTGAGCGACCCGGAGAAGAAGGCGAACTATGATCGATATGGTAGCCCAGATGGACCGTCATTCGGACAAGGGTTCGGAGGCGGTGGGGAAGCTTACGGGGAAGGCTCATCTCAATTCGAGGATCTCTTCCGACAATTCGGCGGGGGGTCACGTACGACTTCGCGGACGTTCGGGTTTGAAGATATGTTCGGAAGCTTCTTTGACCAAGCGGTCGACGAAGACTTGGATGAGACCGTTCGTGTCAACATCCCGCTTAGTCAATTGACGAAAGAGTCGAAAGTGAGTCTGCGTCTTCAAACGGGTACCGTGAACGTCAAAATTCCACAAGGTGCTTATGAAGGTCAGAAGTTGCGCTTGAAAGGAAAGGGAAGCCGGGTCGGACAATCGGGAAACCGAGGTGATGTATATGTCGAACTTCACTTTGCCGATGACGATACGTATCGTCGCGAAGGAGAGCATATCGTGACAGTGAAGCGTTTGCGACCGCTTGAGTTTTTAGACGGGACGAGCGTCATCATTGCGACACTCGACGGGGGACGCGTGAAGTTGAAAGTGAAACCGGGAAGCCGTCCGGGACAACGGATGCGTATTCCGGGCCGAGGTGTCATGACCGGTTCGAAAGTACGGTCGGACTTGTTCGTGCAGCTCGAAGTCGACCTGCCGCTTGATGAGACGTACCGGGCTGTATATGAAAAAATCGAACGTTAATGGATAAGGAGGAATCGTGATGGACTTTAATCGTTTCACCGATAAAGCACATGAATGCATTGTCAGTTCACAAGCGTTAGCGAAACAGTATCATCATAGCGAAATCAATGAGTGGCATGTATTGGCCTCAATGATTTCACAGACGGACGGGATTGCGCCGTTGCTGTTTCAAAAAATGGAGATCAACGTGTCAGAGATTGAAGGAGAAGTCGCGCTTTCTCTGAAACATGCGCCGAAACTCCAAAACCCGACGACACCGATGATTTCAGCCTCTCTCTTAAGCGTCTTGACGACTGCGGAACGAGAAGCGACGGGGATGAATGATGAGTACGTATCGGTCGAACATATTCTACTCGGTATTTTGTTGAACAGCAGTCAGGCACAGACGATGCTCGAACGGAAAGGTGTCACCGAAGAACGACTCCGTGAGGCGCTTGTCGCTGTGCGTGGGAACCGTCGCATCACATCGAAGTCGCCTGAAGCGACTTATGATGTCTTGACGAAATACGGACGCGACCTCATTCAAGAAGTGAAGACAGGTAAAATCGATCCTGTCATCGGACGTGACAGTGAGATTCGTCGTGTCATTCGAATCCTAAGTCGAAAAACAAAAAATAACCCTGTCCTCATCGGAGAACCAGGGGTCGGGAAGACAGCGATTGTCGAAGGGCTCGCCCAGCGCATCGTTCGTGGAGATGTACCGGAAAGTTTGAAAGACAAAACCATCTTCAGCCTCGATATGAGCTCCCTCGTTGCCGGTGCGAAATATCGCGGAGAGTTCGAGGAACGTCTACAGGCCGTCTTGTCCGAAGTGAAAGAAGCGGAAGGCACCATCATCCTCTTCATCGATGAACTTCACACGATTGTCGGTGCAGGGAAGTCTGAGGGGTCGATGGACGCCGGTAACATGTTGAAACCGATGCTCGCCCGAGGCGAACTGCATTGTATCGGCGCGACGACGCTCGACGAGTATCGCCAATATATCGAGAAGGACCCGGCCCTTGAGCGGCGTTTCCAACAAGTACTTGTCGCTGAACCGGATGTCGAGGATACGGTTTCCATCTTGCGCGGTTTAAAAGAACGCTTTGAGATTCACCACGGGGTACGCATCCATGACAACGCGCTCGTCGCGGCGGCTGTGCTATCCAATCGCTATATCACGGACCGCTTCATGCCGGACAAGGCGATTGATCTCGTCGACGAGTCGTGTGCGATGATTCGAACAGAGATGGAGTCGATGCCAGCTGAGCTTGATGAATTGGTCCGTCGGGTCATGCAGCTTGAAATCGAAGAGGCGGCTCTTAAAAAAGAGAGCGATGCCGCTTCCATGAAGCGACTTGAGGCGCTCCAACAGGAATTGGCTTCTATCCGTGAACAGTCTGATTCGTTACGTCTCCGTTGGGAGAATGAGAAGGAGTCGACGCACCGCGTACAACAAATCCGTGGAGACCTTGAGAAAGTACGTCTCGAGTTACAAGAGGCAGAGAGTCGCTATGATTTGAACCGGGCCTCGGAACTGAAATATGGACGAATCCCGGAACTTGAGCGGGAACTAGAAGAAGCGGAACAGTTGGCGAGTTCGGTGACGCGTGAGCTCGTGCGTGAAGAAGTGACGGAAGAAGAAATCGCCGAGGTCGTCTCGAAATGGACGGGGATCCCGGTGACGAAACTGACAGAAGGAGAGCGGGATAAGCTTCTCAATCTAGAAGCGGTTTTGCATAAACGTGTGTTCGGACAAGATGATGCGATTCGTCTTGTCAGCGATGCAGTCATTCGAGCACGTGCTGGCATCAAAGATCCAAACCGTCCGATTGGTTCATTCCTTTTCCTCGGACCGACGGGGGTTGGGAAGACAGAACTCGGGAAAGCACTCGCGGAAGCGATGTTTGATTCAGAAGACCATATCGTTCGGCTGGATATGAGTGAATATATGGAGAAACATGCCGTATCGCGTCTCGTCGGTGCCCCTCCTGGCTATATCGGTTATGAAGAAGGTGGACAGTTGACGGAAGCGGTTCGCCGTAACCCGTACTCGGTTCTCTTACTCGATGAGGTCGAGAAAGCGCATCCGGACGTCTTCAATATCTTGCTTCAATTGCTCGATGATGGTCGATTGACCGATTCGCACGGGCGCATCGTCGACTTCAAAAATACGATTGTCATCATGACGTCGAACATTGGGGCGGACATCTTGCTCGAAGCGGCGAAAGATGGCGTGATTGATGAGGACGAAGAGCGTCAAGTGCTCGACAAACTCCGTCGTCATTTCCGTCCTGAATTCTTGAACCGGGTCGATGAAACGATTCTGTTCCATCCCCTCACGAAAGATCAAATCGGTCAGATTGTCGAGAAAGCGGTCGGACGGATGAGCGAACGGCTCACGACACGCTCGATTCATATCGACATCACCGATGCAGCCAAAACGTTCGTTGCTGACGAAGCATATGAACCTCAATTCGGTGCGCGACCGATCAACCGGTATGTACAACGGACGATTGAGACGAAACTTGCCCGTAGCATCCTCGCTGGAGATGTCGAGGATGGGCAAACGGTCATCATCGATGTCGAGAACGGGGCGTTGACGTTACGCCCATCGACAGTCAATGCATAAAGAAAGAGGAATCCAAAATCGGATTCCTCTTTTATGTACGCCGACGCTTTCTTCTCAAAATTAAATAACTGATCCCAATAAAAATGAGGTAGAGTACCGTCCCAAAAAAAGAGTTGAATACCCATGGAATTGTTCCCATGAAGCTGGCACGGGTCGCTTCTTGGAACCAGAGCAGTAGCCAAAAGAATAAGCCAAGACTTGTTGCGAGTAGCGTGTAAAATCCCATCATACCTTGTTTCGTCCATCGCTTGATTCCGAACCCGAGTAAAGTCGTAACGATAAAAATTGTACCCAACCCAATATAGAACAATCCGTCAATCGGTAAAGTCTGCACGGACACACCCTCTTTTCACCATCAGATTCATATAACCCAATCTTACACGGAGAGGGAATAAATGGGAATCGTTATTGTGAAACGAGGGGACGTTCTGGTTGATAGATACAGTACGGTTCTGATTCTTTGAAATCGCCAGTGACCGCATAGGCTCTAGCACGCGAACCACCACATAGATAACGATACTCACAATACCCACACTTTCCGTGATGACTATCCGGATCACGTAGCGCCTTGAATGTCGGATGGTGGCGATAAATATCGGCGAGAGGTGTCGTTCGGACGTTTCCGCAGGTGATTGGTAAAAATCCGGACGGCTGGACGTCCCCTGTATGTGAGATAAAGACGAATCCGTTGCCGTCATTCGTTCCGCGAGGTGCCTTCGCCAAATCGTCATGGGGATGTCCGATTGGGGGAAGCCCTGCTGCCCGGCGACGCTGATTTTCTTGGCGGGCGACTCTCCGATAAAATTGGGCTTCCGTCGTCGAGATGATGAAGGGTGCCGTCTCTTGTATGGAGAACGCCCATTTCAATACTTCCTCATGTCGCTCTGGTGTAATGGGTTGTAACAGGGATCCGCGTCCGGTCGGCACGAGGAAAAAGAGCGTCCAGACGGATACACCGAGGGATTCTACGAGCTTCGCCATTTCCGGTAATCGATCGACATTGTATTCGGTCACCGTCGTATTGATTTGAAATGACATCCCTTCTTCTCGGAAATATGAGATTCCTCGAATGGTACGGTCGAAGCTGCCACGTGTACCGCGGAAGTAGTCATGCGTCACGGCGTCCGGTCCGTCAATGGAGAAGGCCCAACGTGACAAACCAGCTGCTTTTGCCCGTTTCACGGCATCGTGAGTTACACGAGGTGTAGCTGAAGGTGTCATGGAGACGCGCATCCCAAGGGAGGAAGCATATGCGGTCAATTCAAATAAATCTTCACGCATGAGAGGATCACCGCCCGTAAAGACGAGAATCGGGTTATCCATCGCATGAATCTCGCGAATCAATGCTTTCCCTTCTTCCGTGTCGAGTTCGTTTTCGTAACGATGAAATTGTGCCTCTGCCCGGCAGTGGACGCAGGAGAGCGCACAGGCCCGTGTGACTTCCCAAATGACGATGAACGGGTTCTCATTATAGTCGATACGTTTCATACCGTCACCGCCTGTCGAAGATGTAAGTGATCGACCGCCCGTTTGGCGGAATCGACGCAGTCAGGTAATCCGACCCCATGGAGAATGGCGCCACACGCTTCGACGCCGTCCCACTTCAAAAGTGCTTCTTCGAACGCGCGGACGTCCTGTTTATGACCGACCTCATACTGTGGCATCGTTTGAATGTGTCGCTCGACTTTCGTGAAGAGGGGAGTCCCGACTTTTTGAATGCGTCGAAGTTCGCCTAAAGCGAAGTTTGCGATTAGATCATCCTCTTCATGGAGCAGGGACGAGACATGTTCTGAACTGATATACATGCGGAGCAATGCTTTTCCTTTAGGTGCTAGGTGTGGCCATTTTTTATGCATCCAGCTACAAGCGGTCAAAGCGTTTCCTTCCGATTTGGCGATGACGTAGCCGGTTCCATCTAACGCATCCACTTCTGACTCGTCGAAGGCGGCGAGTACGGTCATCGAAGAGGTACGTTTTAACGATGACAAACGTTCGGCTTCCGGGAATCCGAGCAAAGGTCCGAGTGCATGCGGCGATGTGGCCATAATGATGCCATCAAACTGTTCGATCGTCCCATCGGCAAATGTGACTTCATGAGGTCGAACGGATTGAACGACCGTCTTTAACATGAGTCGATCAATCGACGGACGGAGCGCCTCGACGAGTGCTCCGAGTCCTTGCTCAATCGACAGGAACTTACCAGTCTCGGACGGCTTTACACCGGCTTGGACGGGAGGAGTGAGTGCTTTCATTCCGAGAATCAGACTGCGAGTTTTTTGTTCAATCGTGATAAACTGAGGGAAAGTAGACTCGATGCTCATGTCATCGAGTGTCCCGTTGTAAATCCCTGACAGAAGTGGTTCGATCATCGTATCGACGACTTCTGAGCCAAGTCTCGTCCGAAAGAAACGGTCGAGCGAGATATCCTCTCCTGTATACACGCGTGGAATCACGAGATCGAATCCGGCGCGAAGTTTTCCTCTCCAAGTAAAGAGATCCGTTTTGACCATCGGCCAAAACTTGGTCGGGATGCCCATGACCGATCCGGCCGGCATCTGTCTCAGTTGCTTCCGTACGTAAATGTAAGAAGTCCCGGTTCTGGAGCGGACGAGTTGATCTGCGAGACCGAGATCGGTAATGAGTGATGTCAAGGTCGGCTTTCGTGCCATATAACCGTCGGGTCCAGTCTCTAACGTAAAACCATCCCGATAAATGGTCTTAATTTTTCCACCGAGACGGTCCTGCGCCTCAATCAATGTGACATGAGCTCCGGCTTCTTTGGCATAATAGGCTGCGGCAAGTCCGGTGATGCCACCTCCGATAATCGCGATTCGATTCAATTGATTCACCCATTTCTCTAAAATTGTTGTCGTCTTAACGGTACCGAGAATGTTGATGGAGATATAGGATAAGTGTCACGGACTTCTAGACAAATTTGTCACGAATTCGAAAGGGGACGATGGAATGGCTTCCTTCCTCATCGTTGCGACTCTTGTGATGGTGGGCATAATTGGGTTTATTGTGGTGATGAATCGGCATGGAGAAAAGTTGGTTGGAGACGAGGAAAGTCCACCGATGATTTGGGCGGATGAAGACTGGTATAAAGATGATGGACCACCGGACGGATAATATGATAAGATGACCCGGTTGAAATTTGATGGAACATGAGGTGATGGAATGAATGTACTCGAACAACAGTTGAACCACTTGGTTGATGAGTGTCGTCCGTACACGGCTCAAGGGAAAGTGGCGGACTATATCCCTGAACTCGCACATGTGAAAAACGATTTACTCGGGGTGGCGATTTGTTTGCCGGATGGTACGTATATTCACGCGGGGGATGTTCATCACAAGTTTACGATTCAGAGCGTATCGAAGGCGCTCACACTTTGTTATGTATTGATGGAGTTCGGGGAGGACTATGTCTTTTCGAAAGTAGGGATGGAGCCGACGGGGGACGCATTCAACTCCATCGCCAAACTCGAGGAAACGGTCCCGTCAAAACCACTGAATCCGATGATCAACGCCGGAGCGTTAGCGGTGACGAGTATGATTTTGGGGGAGACGGCAGAACTCAAAATCTATCAGTTCCGCCAGTTTTTAGCGACGTTGTTAAATCGCTCGGTCGAGGAGGTCACGTACGACGAAAAAGTCGCCCGCTCTGAATACGAGACGACCGACTTGAACCGTGCCCTGCTCTATTTCATGCGTCATCATGGAATTGTGGATGGAGACGTCGATGAGATCATTGATGTGTATACGAAACAGTGTGCCATCGAGATTGATTGTTTTGATTTGGCGCGAATCGGGCGTGTCTTTGCAGGGAATGGAGAAGACCCGGATACGGGCGAAGAGTTGATTCCACGTCGGGTCGTCCGAATCGTCAAGGCCATCATGACGACGTGTGGCATGTATGATGCATCGGGTGAGTTCGCTGTCCGGGTTGGTCTTCCAGGAAAAAGTGGGGTATCGGGTGCCATCTTGGCGGTCGGGAACCACGAACTGGACTTGAATAACGTTGGGTTTGGCATATTTGGCCCGGCACTTGATTCAAAAGGGAACTCGATTGCCGGAATGAAGTTGTTGGAACTACTGATTGAGCGCTATACTTCGCGCTAAATCGAGAGGTGCTCCACGGATGCATCGAGTTCCTGCTGTAATGTTTCAATTTTTCTGTCGTATGCAGACTGTAGTTCAGCTGGAGGGGTGAAGGCGCGCCAACGCTTTAACAGTTGGTCATGGTCGTTCATATCACCGAGTTCAGTTTGCATCTTTTTTAACGTGCGGACAGTGTCCATCGAAGCATCCGATTCATAGCTTAGCAAGTACTCATGTAAGTAACGTTCGCGTTTGACGGCTAAACGGACTTTATGGAGTGCTTCAAGCTGTTCTTTTCCATCGGATTGTTCGTGATAGACGCGTACACGTTGCTTGCGCTCGCTTTTCGCCTTTTCTAACATCGGAGAGGCGTTCGTTTTTTTGAACGCACGAAATAACGGTCCGCCGATGAAACGACGTACTTGTTGATCGAGCGACGGGGTCATTTTTTCACTGACGCGGGTCGAAAGGATCGTCCGTGCGATGGCACGTTCTGTCTCCATCGCTTCAAGAAACGCATGGTCGAGTTCGGTTTTGTAATAAAACGTTTCGATGAGGACGTCGAGGTCGCGCACATGACCGAGTGCCTCCATCAATTGTTTGAGTTGTCGGAACGTCGCCGGCTTCGTTTCGTATAGTTGCATGAAGGTGATCAGTTTCCGTAAATGCACCCGGGCGCGATGAATATCTTCTGAATTGTTAAAGGTGAGGGCTTCCGTCACATAGTGATTGAACGTGTTCCACGTTTCCAACAGTTCAAATTTAAGTTTTTCTGCATGCCGTTGATTCATGATTATAAGTTCCTTTCTGAAAAAGAGATGAGGGTTGTCCATGTACCAAACACATTCATTAAACGAAAAAATCAAACTGTTCTTCACGATTTTCTTTCCAATTTTAGTCACGCAAGTGTCTTTTTATTTGATTAGCTTTTTTGATACCGTCATGTCCGGACGGGCGGGTGCCGTCGATTTGGCAGGTGTCGGAGTCGGTTCAAGCTTGTGGATGCCGGTGTATACCGGACTGAGTGGAATCTTGCTGGCGGTGGCCCCGATCGTTTCGCAAGCGCTTGGTGCGCGAGACCGTCAACAGATTCAACGAACCTTGTTTCAAGGTATCTATTTAGCCATCATGCTAAGCGTAATCACGCTGACGTTGGGTTCATTCCTTGTGCCGATGGCAATCGAGAGCATGGGGCTCAGTGTAGAAGGGAAACGAATCGCGACGCAATACTTGCTTGCCCTTGGATTCGGTGTCTTGCCGATGTTCCTGTTCAATGTGCTACGCACGCTCATGGATGCCTTGGGCAAGACGCGAGTCTCGATGATCCTCATACTATTAGGGTTACCCATTAATGTCGGATTAAATTACATCTTCATCTTCGGAAAACTGGGGGTGCCGGCGTACGGCGGAGTTGGAGCGGGAATCGCCTCAAGCATCACTTACTGGCTACTCTTCTTCATGGCCTTCTTCTTCGTGAGAAACGGGAAGCCATTCCGCGAATACAAGTTTTTACGGACGACCGAACGAATGGTCTGGCTCCGACAAAAAGAGCTGTTACAACTTGGGACGCCAATCGGGCTCGCCATTTTCGCAGAAGTCAGCATCTTTGCGGCGGTCACGGTATTGCTCAGTTCATACGGTGACCAAATCGTCGCGGCTCACCAAGCGGCGATTAACTTCGCTTCGTTTGTTTACATGTTGCCACTCTCAGCATCGAGCGCATTGACGATCGTCGTGGGGTATGAGCTTGGCGCGAAACGACTTCAGGATGCCGTCCGCTATGCGAAAATCGGGCTCGCGCTCTGTCTCGGTGTTTCTATCTTTTCCGGTGCTTTTTTGTTTTGGCAAAACGAACGGGTCGCGGCTATTTATACGAATGATCCGACGGTCGTGGACCTTGCAGCTCACTTTATGATCTTCGCTGTATTCTTCCAACTGTCAGATGCTGTCGCGGCACCGATCCAAGGGATATTACGTGGTTTTAAAGACGTCAATATCACGCTCGTCCTTTCACTCGTCGCTTATTGGGTCATCGGTTTACCACTCGGGTATGTCTTGGCAGAGCACGCCGGATTTGGACCAGACGGTTATTGGATTGGCTTGATTGCCGGGCTCGCAGCCGGAGCGGTCTTGTTATTCCTCCGGTTAGTATGGATTGTCCGGCGCTACGGGACGGTTCAATCGACATAAAAAAGGAGAAGATTGTTCGCAAATGTGAACAATCTTTTATTTATTTAAAATTGGTCTATACAACTATACTTTTATCCGATATGATAACATGGAGGAAAACAAAAAGGAGTGGTGAACCGATGGGGACATTGATCAATGCTCGTATCGTGTCAGCAGAACAAACATGGGAACGTGGATATATCAGATGGAATGGTCAAACGATTGATGAGATTGGATCGATGGACCAGTTTGAACAACAGGATGAGCCTGTGATTGATGTCGCTGGAGCGCTCGTGACACCGGGTCTCATCGATGTACATATCCATGGGGGATATGAAGTCGATACGATGGATGCGGATGAATCAAAACTTCGACGATTGAGTAACGACATGCTACAGGAAGGTGTCACGTCCTTTTTCGCGACGACGATCACGCAGTCAAAAGAAGCGATTGAGCATGCATTGAAGGCAGTCCGAAATGTCATTGAAGCGCAGGATACGACACTCATCGGAATCCACTTGGAAGGTCCATTTGTCAACGTGGAGATGGCTGGGGCACAACCGGCAGAATATATTATCGACCCGGACGCCGAGCAGTTCCGGAAATGGCAAGAGCTTGCCGGCGGTCATATCCGTCTTGTCACTTATGCACCGGAACGTCCAGGTGCACGTGAGTTTGAAGCTGTTCTTCGCGAAACCGGTGCAATCGGTTCGGCGGGCCATACGAGTGCGACATTTGAAGAGAACAAGCAGGCGGGCGTCAAACACGGGACGCATCTTTATAACCAAATGCGTGGGTTGCACCATCGAGAACCCGGAACGGTTGGGTATTGTCTCTTAGAGGGTGGGGTCATCGCGGAAATCATTCCGGATGGGATCCATAGTCGTCCGGAGATGGTCGACTTCGCGTTTCGCTTAAAAGGAGCAGATGAACTTGTCGTCATCACGGATGCGATGCGAGCAAAAGGACTTCCGGACGGACAATATGAACTTGGCGGTCAACCGGTCATCGTAGCGGACGGGGCTGCGCGACTTCAAGCCGGAAACCTGGCGGGCAGTGTGTTGACGATGGATGCTGCCTTCCGAAACATTCAGGCATATACGGGATGTACGGTGGAAGAAGCGGTCAAAATGACTTCGACGAATGCGGCCAAAGAATTCGGATTGACGACAAAAGGAGACATCAAATCGGGGTTTGATGCAGACCTTGTCGTTTGGGATGACACGACACATGTTCAGATGACTTTTGTCAAAGGTCGAATCGTATATGAACGGGAGGAACAAAGATGAATGTACTAGTCGCAAAGACGGCGAACGATGCGGAACGAATCGCCTATACGCTAATCAAAGAACGGATTTCAGGGAAACATGACTTCGTACTCGGTCTCGCAACCGGTAGCACACCGGTCGGGATGTATCAGATGTTTAAACAGGACGCGCTCGATTGTAGCCATGTGACGAGCGTCAATTTAGATGAATACATCGGATTATCGCCCGAACATCCTCAAAGCTATAACCGCTTCATGAAAGATCGACTCTTCGATGAGGTACCATTCAAACAAAGTCACCTCCCTCAAGGGGACGCACCGGACCCGGAAGTGGAAGCTTCACGTTATGAAGAACTTGTTCGGACACTCGGTGTCGATTTACAGCTATTAGGGATTGGTGAGAATGGGCATATCGCCTTCAATGAACCGGGTACAGCGCTCGACGCGAAGACACATGTGACCGAACTCACGGAGTCTACTCGGGAAGCCAATCGTCGATTCTTTGATCGGTTAGAAGATGTACCGACACACGCCATCACGATGGGGCTCGATACGATCATGAACGCACGTGAAATCGTCCTAGTCGCGACAGGGGAGCGGAAAGCGGAAGCGGTGCAGCACATGATTGAGAGCGTACCGACGGTCGACTGGCCGGCCACAATCCTTCAGGCCCATCCTGGTGTGACAGTCGTACTCGACGAGGCGGCGGCATCACACTGTGCGGAATCCTTACAAGCCCGTGGACAAGAAGCGGCAACACGATTTTTTACCATTCGGGATTAACGGACCTGCGGAGTCATCTCCGCGGGTTTTTCTATGTTCAACTATGGGAAAATGTAAAGAAATGAATTTGTCATCAAAACGTTTTCGACAAATTTCTCGCTTTCCTCTATAATGAGTGAAGCTCATTATTTTGACTCGAAGGAGACCGATATGAATTCTAGAACACATGCTCGCAGACAGCGCACAGGTCCGTCTGCGTTTTATAAGATATTTAGTGCCCTCGTGCTGATTGCGATTATTGCTGGATCTAGCATTTACGGTACAGCGTTTTACAAAGCCCACAATATGTTGTCAGGCACCCAAGTCACATTAGAGGATGACCCGACGGTTGAGCCGACTCGTTATGATAAAGAAGATACGGAGACGTTCTTGGTTTTAGGGACAGACCTTTCGCCACAGAAGAAAGCGCGTGGCGAGTTTGGACGATCGGACGTTATGATTGTCGTCATTTTAAACAAGAAAGAAAAGCAGACGACGATGCTCAGTATCCCGCGTGACTCGTATGTCAATATTGACTACACGGGATATAACATTCCTTATGGCAAGACGGGACTTGACCAAGATAAGATCACACACGCTTACTACTTTGGTTCGATGGATGAATCGAATCCAAACAACGGGATGCGGATGGCGACGAACACGATCGAAGATTTAGTTGGTGTTGAAATCGACCATGTCGTCTCGCTCAACTTCCAAGGGTTCGTTGATTTCATTGATGCGGTAGGTGGAGTTGAGATTGATGTTCCGTTCTCATCACAACAAAACAGTTACGATGCGTCACGTGAGACAGTTCAAATCGAGCAAGGACTTCAACAGCTTTCTGGTGAAGAGGCACTTGCCTACGTTCGAAATCGATACGATGATCCACGTGGGGACATCGGTCGTGGACAACGCCAGATGGAAGTCATCAATGCCGTGCTCGAACAATCACTCGGCACTTCACTCCTAAACAATTACGATAAGGTCTTGAAAGCCGTCGGCGACAACATGCAGACGACACTTGGCCCGAATGACTATATGCGTTTAATTGAAGATGTTGGCGCGCTTCACAATACGGTGCAATATCAATTGACTGGAGAAGGTGCCCGGGCAGATGACGGACACTTCTACTATTTCTTGAACGAACCGCTTCTTGAAGAAGTACGCTATCGTGTACAACAAGCGGACGCCGGTAATCGTGTCGAGCCGATGTCCGATACAGAACTCGAGTCGTATACGTTAGACCCGAGCGGGGTAACGTACGAAGCTCAATAAAAAAAGTTTGCCCTCGGGCAAACTTTTTTTATATGCGGTCCATGGCGACGGTCAAGGAGTATGAATCTCCGCGAAAGAGTGAACGACTATACTCGAACATGTCACCGTTCTCGAGATAAGTTCGCTGGTCAATCAGCAATACCGGTGCGTTCGGAGAAATGGTGAGGAGCTTGGCTTCTTCTGGACCGGCGCTCCGGGCTTCGAGTGTTTGTGTTGCATTTTTCAGGCGTAAGCCATGCTGTTCGGCATAAGCATAAATCGATCCCGTCGCGTCATCTTGCGTCAGGTCAGGCAATAAATGAACGGGAATATAGGCGGTTTCGAGCGCAAGTGGGTGATCATCGGCGAGTCGTAGCCGTTTCATTTCATAAACCGATGTTTGATTTGGGATGCTCAGTTGCTGCGCGATGCGATCCGTTGCCGGAATGACCTCGTATGACAAGAGACGGCTGAGCGGTCGCATGCCTCGATGTTTGATTTCCTCGGAAAAACTCGTCAGTCCCGATAACGTCATCGCAATCTTCTGACTCGCGACGAACGTGCCTCTTCCTTTTTGACGGCTCAAGTAACCGGCGTTGACGAGGTTCATGATGGCTTGACGAATCGTCATCCGACTGACGTGAAATTGCTCGGAAAATTCACGCTCTGAAGGCAAGGTGTCTCCTGGTTTTAACAATCCGTCATCAATTTGTTGCTTTAAGTACGCTTCAATTTGATAATAAATAGGTAACGGAGATTGTTTATCGATTTCTAACATATCATTTCGCTCCTGACTGAGAAGATGTATGTTTCATTATAGACGAAATTAAACTAGTTGTCTGAACAGATTATAGAGAGAAGGTGGAGGACAAGATGGAACCATATACAGCAAGTACAGTCGTGACCTCAATAAAGGAAGACGACAACGGTCATTGGCACACACTCGAGAACAGCCCGTTTTATGCGGAAGGTGGGGGACAACCGGCTGACCGTGGATGGATTGGGACGCATCCTGTACTGGACGTACAAATCAAGGACGGGGAAGTATGGCATCTCTTGTCAGAATCATTACCAGCGGGCACGACGATAGAGGTTCGAATAGATAAGGACGTCAGACGGGATCATTCCATCCAGCATACTGCTCAACATGTGATAACGGCGATTTTGGAAGACCGTCATGGCATTCGGACGCTCAGCTTTGGAATCGGAGAGACCGATTCATCTATTGAGATTGAAACGGCAACGATGGACTGGGTGCACGTTGAGGCACTTGAACAAGAGATGCAACAACTCATCTTTGAAAACCGTCCGATTCGTGTCTATGAAATCCCAAAAGAAGAAGTAGACCGGGCGCGCTTACGGAAAGAGACGGACCGAACGGGGATGATTCGCATCGTCGAAATCGAAGGTCTAGATTACAATGCATGTGGTGGCACTCATGTGGAGACAACGGGACAACTCGGTACCATCCATGTGACGGCGATGAAGAAAGTGAGGGGGAATCTCCGCTTGACGTATGTGGCGGGAAGTCGAGCGATCAAGGCGACTCAACAAGCGCGAGCAGCGTTGCGGACGATTCACCATACATTCTCGACAACGAATGAATCCGTGGCAGCCCGTGTAATCGAAGAACATACGATTCGTTTGGAACGTGAAAAAGAAATCAAAACGCTCGAAGAACGGATTGCCAAAGCGAAAGTGGAGGCTGTGTTGAAAGAAGATAACTATGTGGCTTTACATGTCGGGAGAACAGAAACGGAAACGTTGACGACCGCCATCATCGAACGAATCGCAGCAACAGGGCGAATTGCCGTTGGCGCCAACTATGGAACGCAGAAATTGTTCGTTATGCATGACGGGACACAGGATATCGCCGTCGGCACATTCTTGAAAGTGGCGCTCCAAGAGATGAAAATCGGTCGTGGCGGTGGAAGCCATAAGCAGGCCCAAGCGCGTTTCACATCCGTAGCGGAACTAGAAAAGGGAATCGAAGAAATCGTGAAACGATTGCAGGAAGGAGTTTTACCATGTTGATCATTCAATCGGGAAACGAAGCAGCGTTGATTGAACAGGCCAAACAAGTGCGGGAGATCGTATTCGTTCAGGAACAAGGAATCGATGCGAGTTTAGAATACGATGATTTAGACGATATGTGTACACATGTGGTCGGGCTCCTTGACTCCGAACCTGTGACGACAGCGCGTCTTCGTCCAGTCGACTCGACTGTCGGAAAAGTGGAGCGAGTGGCGACGATTCAATCGGCCCGGGGCCATGGATATGGGAAAGACATTATGATTGAAGTTGAACGTGTCGCGAAACGTCAAGGGTTGGTTGAACTACGATTGGGTGCACAACTGACGGCGCTTCCGTTTTATGAAAAGCTCGGGTACGAGGCGTTCGGAGATGAGTTTTTGGATGCCAATATCCCGCACCGCATGATGCGAAAAACATGGTAATCTTTTTTTGAAATATCCCATTTTTCTAAAAAAAGGTTGGCAAGAAGATTTCGTTTTGTTATAACTAATACTAACAACTGACAGATAGAGGTTGCGAATGACATGAGTAAGCTTGGTTGAAACGGACGCACTCCGGACCGAGCCGAAAGGGGAAATTCGCCGAAGTCGACGTTCACGTGCGTGTGAATGAAGGCTGGGGTAGTCGTGAATAACGCCTACACTGCCATGGTCAACTACCATGGAGCGCTATCTACGGAACGATTCTTTAATCGTTTTTCAACTGCGCGTACAAGCGGCAGACCGTAGGGAGAGTGCTTCCTACCGGTCTGCCGCTTTTTCTGTTGGTGGACATCTTGAAAGTGGGGAACTTGATGACAACCGTACTGAAATTTGGTGGCAGCTCCGTTGCCACAATCGAACAAATACAAGCCATTTCGGACTATTTACAGACACGTGTGGCGACCGGTGAAAAATTGGTCGTCGTCGTATCGGCGATGGGCAAAACGACAGATTCGCTCTTGTCGCTCGCCAAACAAATCACGGATCGCCCGATGATTCGCGAACTCGACCGGCTACTCGCCGTTGGAGAAGAACAGACCATCAGCCTACTCAGTATCGCCTTGAACTCGCGAGGCGTACCGGCCATCTCATTAACAGGACAGCAAGCCGGGATTGATACGATGGGCATTCATACGAAGAGCAAAATCAAAGCGATTCGGAAAGAAGTGTTACACGAGAAGTTGCGTCAATACGACGTCCTGATTGTCGCCGGATTCCAAGGCGTGAATGAAGCGGGAGACGTCACGACCCTTGGGCGTGGCGGTTCGGACACGACAGCCGTCGCACTGGCGGCCGTCCTCAGTCAGCGTTGTGAAATTTATACGGACGTCGCGGGTGTATATACGACGGACCCACGAATCCATCCGACGGCGAAACGGCTTGATACGGTTTCCTATGACGAGATGATGGAGATGAGTGCACTCGGTTCAAAAGTGATGGAGATGCGAAGCGTGGAGCTCGCAAAGAAATATGACGTCAATATTTTTGTTGGGAAGACGCTTTCGAGCGAAGGAGGAACATGGATCATGGATACGACGCAAGCGATGGAACAGAAAGCAGTCACGAGTGTGAGTGTCGTCAAGAACGTACTCAGTGTCTCAATCAAACATATTCCGCATACGGCGGCGGGAGTCGCAGACATTTTTGAACGATTGTCAGAGCGACACGTCAACATCGATATGATTTCACAGACGGCATTCGACGGCGAAGTGTTTCTCTCGTTCACATGTCCGCTCGATGAAGAGGCGTTTTTAGAAGAGGCGCTCGCGGAGTTGACAGCGACCTTGCCACAAATCAAAATCGATCGTCATACGGAACATGCAAAAATTTCTGTCGTCGGAATCGGTATGCGAGACGCGACAGGGGTCGCTTCAGAGCTCTTTGCGACATTCCGTGAGATGGGGATTCCATTCTATCAAGTCACGACGTCTGAAATCAGTATTTCCTATACGATTCAAGAACAAGACGTAGAAGCGGCAGTCGCAGCCATTGCGGCCCGGTTCCACTTATAAGGGGGGAGCATAATGTATAACGTAGCAGTCGTCGGTGCGACAGGTGCCGTCGGACAAAAAATGATTGACGTCTTAACAGAATATGAATTTCCAATCAGCGAGTTGAGACTCTATGCTTCAGCCCGCTCGGCAGGAAAGACGGTCGAGGTGAATGGGCAATCGATCGTGATTCGTGAATTGACCGATGCGATTTATGCGGACCCAATCGATATCGCACTCTTCTCTGCAGGTGGGAGCATTAGTGAACAATATGCCCCTCGGTTGAGTGAGCAAGGAGTCATTGTCATCGATAATTCAAGTGCATTCCGAATGCAAGAAGGAATTCCACTCATCGTACCGGAAGTGAACCGAGTCGAACTCAGTCCGGAGAGAACGCTCATCGCGAACCCGAACTGTTCCACGATTCAATCGGTCGTGGCGCTCGCGCCTCTAGCGGAAGTATACGGACTGACACGCGTCGCCTATACATCTTATCAAGCGGTATCGGGATCGGGTCAAAAAGGGATCGATGACCTCGAGCGCGGTGCGCGCGGAGAGGAACCGACGAATTATCCGTATCCGATTTATGATAACGTGTTGCCGCACATCGATGTGTTTCAAGAAAATGGCTACACGAAAGAAGAACAGAAGATGATGGATGAGACACGTAAGATTTTAAATGCGCCAAACCTCGGGGTGACGGCCACTTGTGTCCGGGTGCCGGTGCGAAACAGTCATGCGGTCTCAATCACGGTGTCGCTCGAGCGAGATGCGACGGTCGCAGAACTGAAAGCAGTCCTTGCCGATGCACCAGGGGTCGTGTTAATGGACAATCCATCCGAATTGACATATCCGACACCGCTCGATGCGAACGGGACGGATGAGGTGTATGTCGGACGAATTCGCCGAGACGATTCACAACCCAATACGTTCCATCTTTGGTGCGTTGCAGATAACGTCCGAAAAGGGGCGGCAGCGAATGCCGTTCAAATCGCACAATGTATGATTAGTCAAACAGCGACGAAATAAGGAGGAGATGACATGTTCACAGGAGTGGCGACAGCACTAGCTACCCCATTTCAAGAAAATGGGCAGTTGAATCTAGAAGCATGGGCGGCATTAATTGAAGACCAAATCCAAGAAGGTGTGACGGGTCTCGTCATCGGTGGGACGACCGGCGAAGGGATGACAATCACTGATGACGAGTTTGAGACATTGCTCGTTCGAGCGGTGGAGGTCGCAAACGGTCGAGCCGTGATCATCGCGGGGACCGGTTCGAACAATACAGCAGTCAGTATTGAGAAAACGAAACGGGCCGCCGAACTTGGTGCGGAGATGGCGATGGTCGTCACACCGTACTATAACAAGTCGACACAGGTCGGGCTGATTGCTCACTTTACTGCGATTGCGGATGCGTCACCGATTCCGCTCATGCTCTACAATGTTCCGTCACGGACGGGTGTCGCCTTGGCACCGGAAACGGTCGGTGAGCTCGCGGAACATCCGCGCATCACGGCCTTGAAAGAAGCGAGTGGGGATATCTCGGTCATGGCGCAGATGATGGCCCATATTCCGGAAGGGTTCACCGTTTACTGTGGAAATGACGATCAAATCTTGCCGTACATGGCTTGGGGCGCACAAGGGGTCGTCTCCGTTTTATCAAACGTCTATCCGGGAGCGACGGTCGCGTTGGCAGACGCCCTATTGGCGGGTGATTTGCAGACAGCACGTACGTGGCAAATTCGTTTACTCCCAGTCATCGATGAACTTTTCGCAGAAGTGAATCCGATTCCGGTGAAGGCAGCGCTTCAAGCGCGAGGATTTGAAGTCGGTGCGCCACGTCTGCCGCTCGTTCCAATGAGCGCGACGGCTGAGGCGAAATTACTATCGGCGATGGAACAATTCAATGAGGTGAGACAATGAATGTTCTCATCCATGGTTTTGGCGCAATGGGACGCATTGTCGAAGAGGTCGCTCATGCGCAAGGTGTAAACGTAACGGCAATCGTCTCACCGGGAAGTGACGAGCACACGGCGACTCTGAATGAGGTGGACGTACCCGTCGATGTCGTGATCGACTTTTCGAACCCGGCGTTACTCCCTGATTTACTCGCGTTCGGACGGGAGCGCAATATTCCGCTCGTCATTGCGACGACGGGCTTCACACCGGAAGAATTGGCCGAGATCGAGACGGCTTCACAAGAGATCCCAATCTTTCAGTCTTATAACACCTCATATGGGATTGCACTGTTGAAACAGTTGCTCGACCAACTCGTCCCACTCACTCTCGGATATGATATTGAAGTGATTGAGGCACACCATCGGAAGAAAGTGGACGCACCAAGCGGGACGGCAGAATTATTGGCACGTGCCATCGAAGCGAAGCGTGACGTGACACCGATTTACGAACGAACGTCACGTCGGGAAGCGCGTGGAGCTGAAGAGTTAGGAATGCATTCCATTCGGGGTGGCACGATTTTCGGTGAGCATACCGTGCTCTTCGCCGGAGATGATGAAATGATTGAACTGAAACATACCGCGTTATCGAAACGCGTCTTTGCAAACGGGGCCCTTGCCGCTGCGGCAACGATTATCGATCGCCCGGCAGGACTTTATAATCTATCGAACTTATACGAGGAGGCTACTCATGTTACTCACAAACGCTTATGAAATCGCACAATATATTAAAGATGCTAAAAAGGAAACACCAGTCAAGCTTTACGTCAACGGTCAATTGGCAGGTCTTGAAATCGAGGAGGCGAAAGCATTCGGAACGGATGAGTCGAAACTGTTCTTGACGACGGCAGAACGCGCTGCGGCATTTTTGGAAGCAAATGCATCGGTCATCACGGATTCACATCTTGAATACGACCGTCGCAACAGTGCCGTACCGATGCTTGATACGACACGACTCAATGCCCGAATCGAACCAGGATCGTTCATCCGAGACCACGTCCAAATCGGAAACAACGCGGTTGTCATGATGGGAGCTGTCGTCAACATCGGAGCGGTCATCGGAGATGGTTCGATGGTCGACATGAACGCTGTCATCGGAGCGCGCGGAACGCTCGGGAAGAACGTTCACCTTGGCGCAGGTGCCGTGGTCGCAGGGGTTCTTGAGCCACCTTCAAAAGATCCGGTCATCATCGAGGATGGTGTCATGATTGGGGCGAACGCAGTCATCTTGGAGGGCGTTCGCGTCGGTGAAAATGCGGTTGTCGCGGCAGGCAGTGTCGTCACACAAGACGTACCTCCAGGCGTCGTCGTTGCGGGAACACCGGCACGAATCATCAAACAGAAAGATGAAAAAACTTCTGAAAAAACGCAACTTGTTGATGACTTACGCTCTCTCTAACGTATAATAGACAGAAAATATAAAAAATGAGGAATGGGAGAGTTGCATTATGGAACAGTATGGACAATGGATGTGGAAAGACGGGGCTTGGATTGAGCCGACTGACGCAAACACGAGTATCATGACACACGCGATTCATTACGGAAGCGGGTTCTTTGAAGGGATTCGCGCGTATCACACGGAGGAAGGTCCTGCTATCTTCCGATTACGTGAACACTTGGAGCGACTTGTTCGCTCGTGTGCATACTACCACGTCACGCTACCGTATACGGTAGATGAACTCGAACAAGCCACGATGGAATTGATTGAGCGAAACGGATTTGAAGCATGCTACATCCGTCCGTTCGTCTTCCTTGGAACACCATGGCAGGCACTTATGCCGACTGCTGAGACGAAGGTACATGTTGCCATCTCGTGTTGGCCGCTCGGTGAATACTTCAACAAGACGGTCGGGATTCGAGCGAAAGTGGCCTCGTATCGCCGCGTGTCTTCTACAATGATGCCAATGCAAGCGAAAGCGGCATCGAACTATATGAACTCACAGCTATTAAAAGGAGAGGCGCTCCGTGACGGATTCGACGAAGCGATTGCCCTTGATATGAACGGAAACGTCAGTGAGGCGAGTGTCGCGAACATCTTCCTCGTGAAAGGAAAAACGATTACGACACCGTCCCTTGACTGTTCTGTACTCGATGGCATCACACGTCAAACGGTGATGCAATTGGCTCGCGAGGCCGGCTATGAAATCGTCGAGCGCCATATCGGACGCGATGAGCTCTATGTGGCTGATGAAATCTTCTTAACGGGAACGGCAGCCGAGGTGACGAGCGTCATCGAGGTCGACCATATCTCGATTGGTGGAGGTGTCCAGACGGTTGCGACAGAAATGTTGACACGCTATCGTGAAGCCGTAACAGGACAGCTTCCGGAACACCGCGATTGGATCACGTTCGTGAAATCAGCAGTAACAGAGTAAAGGAGTTTTGCACGATGGGAGTCACAATTGACTTAAATGCGATTCGCGAAAACAAACGCCGGATTGAAGCGCTCGGGCGCCCCGTGTTTGCGGTCGTGAAAAACAATGCCTATAACCTAGGAATGGAGCCAGTTGTGACGACTTTGTATGATGAAGGAGTCCGTCACTTCATGGTGACCACGTTAGAAGAAGCGATTGAAGTGCGAGCGCATGCAGAGTCGGCTCGCGTCCTCGTCATGAATCCGATATACACGTGGGAACACGTGCATACCCATGAATTTGACGTCGCAATCGGATCGTATGAATGGCTCGTTTCACAGCGTGAGCATCTCGATGGCGTTCGCCTTCATTTGAAATTAGACGTCGGCATGAACCGATTCGGTGCCAAATCGTTTGAAGAAGCGCTACGGATCGTTGCCTTCTGCCAAAATGAAGGATTGAACCTTGTCGGACTATGTACACATTTTCCGCTCGCGGATGCGGACAATGCCGAAGTCGAGCATAGCGTCCAAGTCGAACGCTTTGCCGACTGGTCGACACGTTTGATGGAACGTCATACGTTTGAACTGATCCATGCGGCAAATAGTGCGGCCGCGCTTCAAGACGACTCGCGCTTGCACCATTGCACACATGTGCGTGTCGGTATTTTCTTATACGGTTATTCATCGGTTGAGCCGGTTGAGTGGCTCGTACCTGCGTTTTATTGGGAGACAGAAGTGGTTGCCGTCCACGACATCGAAGCGGGGGCTCATGTCGGGTATGGAACGGGATATACCGTGGAATCGAAAGAACGGATTGCTGTCTTACCTGTCGGATATGGGGATGGATTGATGCGGGCGAGACGTCACTTGCCTGTTCACATCGCAGGGAAAGCATACCCGTTCATCAGTAACATCTTTATGAGCCATAGCTTCATCAAAGTCGACGAAGACGTACAAATCGGCGACCGCGTCACATTATATGGAATCGAGACGAAAATCGATGACGTGACACGTGTTGGCTATGCCAACAACTCAGAACAGCTCTGTGCCCGTTCGTGGCGTGTCCCACATCGCTTTGAAGGAGGAATTGTATGTACACCACCAATCAATCAGAATGTTTGATCGAAGGCGTGTCCGTCCGTGAACTTCAAGCGACGTACGGGACACCTTTATACATCATGAGTGAGCCAGAACTAGAGCGTCGCCTTAGAATTGTCCAGAATGCGTTTCTAGATAAGTATCCGAACACGTATGCGTTATACGCGTCAAAAGCGTTATCGATTGCGGCCGTGTATGAAAAAGTCATGGCGGCAGGAATGAGCATCGACGTCGTCTCGCGAGGTGAGATGTACGTGGCGCTGCATGCTGGTGTACCGGCAGAGCGCATTCACGTTCACGGCTCAAACAAGACGATTTTGGATATCACATACGCGCTCGAACAGGGGATTACACACTTTACCATCGATAATATGCGAGAAATCAGCCTCTTGTCAGGACTTGCGGCTGAATACAATCGTGAAGTCGATGTGCTTCTCCGCATTGTCCCTCAAGTTGTCGGAGGTGCCCATGCGGCGATTCAAACGGGTGGGGTTGATACAAAATTCGGTTTCCCGACGCATGACGACACGTATTTAGACGCGATTCGTGCGACGTTAGAAGCCGAGCACTTACAGTTGAAGGGGATTCACTGTCACGTCGGTTCTCAAATTCAAGATCCGACCCTCTTCATCAATACGGTGAAGACGATGGTGCGCTTTATGGATACGATTCGTCAGGAAACCGGCTATACGACGGACGTCTTGAACATCGGTGGGGGCTTCGGCGTCGCTTACTTGGATGAAGACGAATATCTCGATTTTGCCCAGACGATGGAGCAAGTCATGGAGACGTTGGTCGAAGAGGTCGAGGCACGTGAATTGCCACTTCCGAAAATCGGGATTGAGCCAGGACGTTGGCTCGTCGCCAATGCGGGTGCCACGCTGTATGAGGTGGGGACCGTCAAAGAAGTGAGCGGCGTTCGTACATTCGTGTCTGTCGATGGCGGGATGACGGATAATATCCGTCCGGCATTGTATGACGCAGAGTATGAGGTCGTGGCAGCGACACGGATGAATGAAGAGAAGACGCTCGAGGCAAAAATAGTCGGAGCGTGCTGTGAGTCGGGAGACATCATCTCGAACCGCTCGTTGATCCCTCCTGTCACACCAGGTGACTTATTACTTGTCAAAGCGACGGGAGCATACAATTTCTCGATGGCGAGCAACTATAATCAAATGCTTCGTCCGGCGGTCGTCTTCGTCAAGGATGGGAATCACCGCCTTGTCGTCCGTCGCCAAACGTTTGAAGACTTGGTGGCATGTGAGGTCATTGGGCAATCGACGTAAGACTACAGAGCAATCTGTAGTCTTTTTTGATTTTGAAATGAGAACGTTTTTCAATTATGATAGAGAAGAGAAAAAAAGGGGAAGTGACGGTCATGACAAAGACAGCAGCACAAAAGTTAATTGAAGAAAGACGTACGGTCCGTATGTTCAAGGAAGAACCAATCGATACGAAAGTGCTTTATGAAGTGTTGCAATCGGCACATCATGCACCATTTCACAATAAAGTCGAGCCATGGAACGTGTATGTGTTCAATGGAGACGGGAAGCAAGTGTTACTCGATGCGCTCGAACCAGCCTTCTCGGAGGCGTCAGAAGGGCAACGCGAAAAAGTGACGGGACGAATCTTAAATGCGGCGGCCTGTATGTATGTGACGGCAAAACATTTTGAGACGGATAAAGGGAATCGTGACGCGTTACTCGCGACGGCGACATTCATTCAAAATGTTCAGCTGCTCTTAAGTGAACGTGAGATCGGAATGGTCTGGCGGACGGGCGGACTGTTTGACGATGCGCGTTTGAAGGAAATGATTGGAGCGGAAGGGGAGACGTTTATCGGTCTCCTGCAAATCGGGAAATATGACACAGAAGTTATCCCTACACCGAAAGCGCGACAACCGATTGATTCGCATCTCATCATGTTTGAATAATAAAAAGCGAGCGATGGGGAATCCCTTCGCTCGCTTGCTCTATATATCGGTCAATTATCGCTTTAATTTTGTTGCGAGCCAATCTTGAATCACAGTCGTTGGAATCATCCAGTCGTTCCTCCATTTTTAGAATCTTCTTCTCTACTATTATCCAAATGCATACGTTCCCAAACCTCTCGATGTGCGCCATGAAGGGCATCATCGAATGAATCATCGATATGAAGGCCATAACTTGGATTGATGGATGAGGCGTACAGGTCTAGCATGAGTTGATCATGGTTCGGATACATAGAGTGGGCTCCTTTCAATACATCAGCTTGGCTACAACTTCAGTATACAAAGGAACTATGTAGAAAATTCGAGAGAAACGTTAACATTTTATGAATCTTGTAAACGCTTTCATGAACATTATGATTCGCGAATTGGAATACACGTCTCTTTATATTGTTCGGCACGCTTAGCATATTTCTTGACCGTTCTCTCCATGATAAAACGGTCTTCATCGTTTAACGGACGAACGACTTTGGCTGGGACACCCATGACCATCACCCCTTCAGGAATCTGCATGTTCGGTGTGACGAGCGCACCGGCAGCAACAAAGGACCCTTTTCCAATCTTCGCCCCATCGAGCACGGTGGCGTGCATGCCAATCAAGCAGTCTTCTTCAATCTCACAGCCGTGAATCATCGCCATATGACCAATCGAGACACGATCATGGATGATGGTCGGTGAGCCTTCATATTGGTGGATCATCGAACCATCTTGAATGTTGACGTAAGAACCGATTTGAATGGGTCCTTCGTCTCCACGGATGACGGTATTGAACCATACTCCCGAGTGCGCGCCGATGGTCACATCTCCAATCACATGTGCCCCTGGTGCGAGATAAGTCGTCGGGTCGACTTTTGGTGTCAACTCTCCTAATTTGTATTGCATCGTTGTAACCCCTTTCAGACGGATATGTTATCATTGTCGCACAACTTGAAAAAGAAATTGCAACGAAAAGAATATTCTTGGTAAGATAGTTAAAATACGTTGAATAAGGAGATCGAAAGATGGAGAAACAACATTTGATTGACATCGCCGCAAAGAAAAAGAAAGCGGCCGTCGTCTTTAAAGACGTCGCAGTGATTGACGTGTACAGTCGTGAGACGATTCGTACAGACGTCGCCATCGACGCGGGATATATCGTGGCTATTGGGGATGGGTACGATGGGGAGGTCGAGTATCACGATCCGACCTGGACGCTTGCACCGTCCTTTATCGATTCCCACGTCCATATCGAGTCATCGATGGTCCCACCGCATGAGTTTGCGAAAGCGGTCTTGCCACTTGGCGTCACGACCGTGATTGCTGACCCTCATGAGATTGCGAATGTGAACGGAGCACTCGGGATTGAGTACATGTTAGCAGATGCGAAAGGACTTCCACTCGACGTCCGCATGATGCTTCCGAGTTGTGTACCGGCGACACCGTTCGAACATGCAGGTGCTAAACTGTATGCGGAAGATTTGGCCCCGTTTTTAGGAGATCCAGGAGTGCATGGACTAGGCGAGGTCATGGATTATCCTTCGGTTGAAGCCGGAAGTGAAGACATGCTTCAAAAAATCGCACAGACGGAACAAGCGGGTAAAGTGGTCGACGGACACGCATCGGGACTTGGCCCAGACCAATTGAACGTCTATCGTTCTGCAGGAATCATGACGGATCATGAATGTACGACTGCGGAAGAGGCGATTGAACGAGTGCGACGTGGATTCTACGTTCAAATTCGGGAAGGGTCCGTTGCTCGAAACGTGGAGAAGGTGAGCCTAGCCGTTACGGAAAGCAATGCCCACCGCTTCCTTTTCTGTACGGATGATAAGCATTTGGATGACTTGGTCGCGGAAGGTGGAATCGACTACAACATCCGTACCGCCATCAAGCAAGGGGTTAAGCCGGAAACGGCCTATGCCATCGCAAGTCTACATGCCGCAGAGGCCTATGGATTAAAAGAGGTCGGGGCCATTGCACCTGGTAAGAAGGCGAACTTCGTTATCTTGTCAGACGTCGAATCGGTAAAAATCGAACAAGTCTATGTGAATGGTACGCTCGTTGCGGAGAAGGGGAATGCGACGTTTGAATCGGAAGGGATTGAAGTGCCAAAACCGATGAAAGGTGAGCTCGCTTTACCCGAATTGACCGCCGAGTCGTTCCGACTTGCCGCAAGTGAAGAAGAAATCGATGTCATTCAAGTGCTTCCGAACAGCTTGTTGACGAAACGACAGCGTCTCACGTTCCAACCAGACGCATCAGGCGCAGATTTATCGCAGGATATCGCGACGCTTGCCGTCATCGAACGCCATCATGGGACAGGCCATATGGCTCTTGCCCCGGTAACGGGATTCGGCTTGAAACGAGGTGCCCTGGCAGCCACAGTTGCCCATGACAGCCATAATTTGGTCGTCGCCGGGGTCAGCCCGGAAGACATGTTGCTCGCGGCGAGAACTCTTGAAAAAGTAGGGGGAGGGGTCGTCGCCGTATCGGAAGGAGAAGTGCTTGCCGTCCTTCCGCTCGAGATTGGTGGACTGATGACGAAGCGACCATATCGTGAAGTGGCAGAGATTCTGGAACAGCTCAATGATGCGCTAGATGTCGTGGGAGCCCATCGTCATTTCAATCCGTATTTGACGATGTCCTTCCTCGCCTTACCGGTCATTCCTGACTTGAAATTGACCGATATGGGATTGTTCGACGTGACCACGTTCTCATTCATCAACGCTTGACTCGGTCTAACGTATGATTTTTGTTAAGAACCGCCGATAACGATTGAATGCGTGACGGGAAGTTGGTATAGTTACGTCAAGTTTCATCGGGTCAACATTGAAAGGGGGGATATTACAGATGGAACAAGTTGCTTACAATCGGTCGTATGATGAACATGAGGAATTGATCAATTCTGTATATCGTGCTTTCAAGGACCGATGCGAAGAACTACCAGAAGAAACACAGACAAAACGTCGTTTACGACGACTTATTTTCTCTACGATTAAAGAACAGACGAAGTCTCACGCTGACCGATTCGTGTTGTATCACTTCTTCAACGATTTCTTTAAAGCGGTGGAAACGAATGACCAAGAAGCACTCGCTGTCTTGAAGCGAATCATTCGTGATGAAAAAAACTATTGATATGTGACACCAACCTGTGATAATTTAGACGTAACTTTAAATGAATATTCGTGCTATCGATGAGGTAGAGGTGCGATGCTGATGAGTAAGTAGTCGGAGGATGACAACGATGAGGACTACAAAAAGGCAGGATCGCCGAAGTGCAACACCATGTCCGTGGGGTTGTGCTGGGCTGACGGGAAATACCCGTCGGACTGCCATACATATTTACGTATGGAGCGCTCCAAGTCGGCTAAGAAAGACGGAACATCCAGCGAGGGTGTCGGCTTTGTTGCCGATGCCCTCGCTTTGCGTTTTTTTAAGCATAGGGGGGCCTCATCCTAATAAAAAAGGAGGAATTCAGCATGGTAGATTATTCAACATCGGTACTCTCACTCGTACCGGCATTACTTGCAATTATTATGGCAATCACAACACGAAAGGTCATCCCATCACTCGGTGTCGGGATCATCGCAGGAGTCCTTCTCTTGCATAGCTTCAATCCAATTGATTCGATTCAATATTTGTGGTCGAACGTCATCGCCTTATTCTGGGCGGATGGAGCCATCAATGAATGGAACGTCTTGTTGATTGCGTTCTTGCTCCTTCTCGGGATTTTATCGTCAATCATTCAAACGTCAGGTGGCGCACGCGCATTTGGTGAATGGGCTGCGGCGAACGTCAAGACAGCACGCGGTGCACGTCTCGTCTCATTCGGACTTGGTATTTTGATTTTTATCGATGACTACTTCAATAGCTTGGCGGTCGGAAACATCAGTCGTCCACTCACAGACCGTAAAAACATCTCACGTGCAAAGTTGGCTTACATGATTGACTCAACTGCAGCACCTGTCTGTGTCATCAGCCCGCTTTCAAGTTGGGGTGCATATATCATCGCCATCATCGCAGGTATTTTGGCAAAATACTCGATTGACAGCTATTCGTCATTCTCTGCATTCATTCAAATCATCCCAATGAACTTCTATGCCGTCTTCGCACTACTCTTGACAGCATATGTGGCATTCACTGGACTTGCCATCGGACCGATGCGCACGCACGAACTTCGTGCCCTCCAAGGGGAGTTGTATGATTCGGCAAAAGGAAAGCCGATGGGAATGAGCGAAGATTTACACGAGCACGAAGGTGGAAAAGTACGTGATTTGATCGTACCAATTATCACGCTTATCATCGCGACGGTGTCAGCGATGCTTTACACGGGTGGTCAAGCGCTCGCGGCTGACGGTCAAGACTTCTCGTTGATTGGAGCCTTCGAATCGACAGACGTGACACGCTCACTCGTTGCGGGTGTTGTCATCAGTTTGATTGTCGCATTCTTGCTTCTCATTGGTCGTAAAATCCCAACACGTGACTATGGAAAAGCGGCATGGGAAGGCGTTCGTGCCATGTGGCCGGCTGTCTTGATTCTCTTGTTTGCTTGGACAATCATTGCGGTCATCAGCGACATGAAGACTGGTGAATACTTGGCGAGCTTCGTGACAGATACAATCGCTGCATCTTACTTGCCACTCCTTCTGTTCTTGATTGCCGGAATCATGGCATTCTCGACAGGAACGAGTTGGGGAACATTTGGTTTGATGCTTCCAATCGGTGCCGACTTGATCATGGCCGTTGAACCAGAACTCCTTCTCGCGTCACTTGCGGCTGTATTGGCCGGAGCGGTGTTCGGTGACCACTGTTCACCAATTTCCGATACAACGATTCTCAGCTCAACAGGAGCGGGCTCACACCATATCGACCACGTGGTGACACAATTGCCGTACGCTATTCTTGCAGCGGTCATCTCGGCGATTGGTTACTTGGTGCTCGGGATTACAGCGTCGATTTGGATCGGATTCTTCGCTGCATTGATTTCGTTCATCGTATTGGTTGGAATCGCAGAAGTGATTTCAAAACGTGGGAAAGTACCTGCAGAACTTCGCGCAAAGCGTGAGGCGTGATATATGAAAATGACTTCCATCAAATCGATGGAAGTCATTTTTTATGTGCGGTTGTCACTGCATAAGTGAGACGGTCGAGTAGTTTACCGAGAATGAACCAAAAGGAAACTATGATGTACAGTGATAGGCTGTGGTAATGAAGATGAATGACGTACAAAGAAAACCAAGGTGTCTCGAGCAATCAAAATGGAGGCGAAGTAGATGTGCTTGTCATCCAATCCAGATACATTCATGATGCAGATCGTGACAGCTAATAAGGTGAACCGCAGTGTCAAACTCTTTATAGAGAGACTTTCACGACAGAAAAACCTCCCTGGTCCATGTAGGAATCAAGGAGGTTACAATCATTATTTCACGTCAAGCCACTTGAAACTTGCATCGGCACCGAACGGGTGACGGTACATGTTCTCGATGTTTGAACGCTCTAAGTATGCCTCACCTTTTTGATAAATCGGAGCGATGGCAAAGTCTTCTTCGAGAAGGATGCGTTCTGCTTCTTGCATTGCTTCCCAACGTTTCATCTGATCGGCTTCTTTCTTCGCAGATTGAATCAACTGATCGTATTCGTCATTCGAGTACTCCATACGGTTAAACGGTCCGTCTGTGACCCACATGTCGAGGTATGTCATCGGATCCTGATAGTCAGGGCCCCAACCAGCTGCAGAAACGTCATATTCGCCTTTCCCTTCAAGATCAAGGAAGTTTTTGAACGGTTGCTGTTTGATGTTAAGTGTCAAACCAGGCAAGTTCTTCTCAAGTTCGCCTTTGATGAACTCGTTCACTTTCTTGAACGCTTCTTCGTCACGTGAGAGGAACTCGAGTTCGATTGTTTCAACACCTAATTCTTCTAATCCTTTTTCCCACGCGGCTTTTGCTTCATCTACGTTGTAGTTGAGGAGGTCTGGATACTTCTCACGGAAGTCAGCTCCGTCTTCTGTGAACGTGAAGTCTTTCGCTACGATATAGTTCGCCGGTTGCGATCCATCTGTTAAGATGACATCTGTCACACTCTGTTTGTCGAATCCTTTCGCAAGTGCTTCACGGATGTTGACGTTTTGGAGCGCTTCGTTCTTTTGGTTGAAACGAAGGAAGTTGATTCGAGCATCGGCACGCGTTTTGAACTCGTCGCTGTCTTCGAATTGCGGAACGAATTCAGAAGAGAGGAGCGTGTAGTCCGCTTCACCCGACTCGAACAAGTTGACCCCAGTCGATACGTCTTTTACGACTTTGACGTTGATCGTGTCCATCTTGACGTTTTCAGCATCCCAATATTCAGGGTTCTTCTTGTAAACCCATCCTGCATTGTCTTGCCACTCGCTCAAGACGTAAGGTCCGTTATAGAGTGTCTTGTCGACAGATGTTGCGAACTCTTCGCCTTGCTCTTCGACGTACTCTTGTTTTTGCGGCATATACGTTGGGAATCCAGTCAAACCTAAGAAATAAGGAGCTGGTGCTTCCAATTGTACTTCAAGCGTTTTTTCGTCAATCGCTTTTGCGCCGAGGTCGTCGAGCGACATTTCACCCGCAAGGATTTTGTTCGCGTTTTTCAAGTCTTGAAGAATATAGGCATACTCCGCACCTGTTTCAGGATTGAGGGCACGTTTCCAAGAGTAAACGAAGTCTTCAGCTGTGATTGGAGAACCGTCTGACCAGTTTGCGTCACGTAACTTGAACGTGTATGTAAGTCCATCCTCAGATACTTCGACATCTTCGGCAATCCCCGGTGTCGGTTGGTTGTTCTCATCTAGACGATACAATCCTTCGAACACGTTGTTTGTCACGATGATCGATGTCGAGTCTGTTGTCAGTGTCGGATCGAGCTGCGGCAAGTCCGTCGCCGATACCATTGTGATTTCTTTTTTCGCATCGCTCGAAGATGAACCTTCTGAACTTGATGAGTCATCTCCTGTGCTACAAGCAGCCGTCGCCAATAATGCGACCCCCGATAACGCTAACCATTTTTTGTTACGCATCATACAACCTCCCGAAAATTCTGATAATTTAGAATATGTTGTAATTAAACTACATCTGACATGAATATGCAATGGAATTTTTCAAATTATCCGAAAATATAAACTTATTTAGAATGACTATTCATCAATCCTTTCAGGAAGTAGAATAGAAAAATCAACGAATGATTATACAATATTTTTGTATAGTTATTCGTACAGATAGGATAGTAGTGGAGGCGTTAACTTGAAACAACATTCAGCCGGAATCGGCTTTTTCGGTCTTGCGGCAATGGTCGTCGGGACCATGATTGGTGGAGGTGCGTTTAACCTGCCTGGTGCAATGGCACAAGGGGCAGGGGTCGGACCAGTTTTAATTGGATGGGGGATTACGGGTGTCGGCATGATTATGCTCGCCTTCGTGTTTCAGTTTTTAGCAAACACGCGACCAGAGCTAGAAGGCGGAATTTACGCCTATGCCCGTGAAGGTTTCGGGAAGTTTGTGGGATTCAACAGCGGATGGGGGTACTGGATGTCGGCTTGGATTGGGACGGTAGCCAATATCACATTGATTTTCAGTACATTGGCTTATTTTTTTCCTATATTCTCAGCAGAACACCGACTGTTTCGCTTGTTCGTGAGTGTCGTTTTGATTTGGGGCTTATTTTGGCTCATTTCACGTGGGATGCGTGAAGCGGCACTTCTCAATATCGTGACAACGATTGCGAAACTCGTCCCGATTATCTTGTTCATCGTGTTGATCCTATTCGCGTTTAAAATGGATACGTTCCAAGTCGATTTTTGGGGAGAAACAGGGTTTGTTTGGGCGGATGTGTTTCCACAAGTGAAGTCGACGATGCTCGTCACACTCTGGGCATTTGTCGGGATCGAGGGAGCGGTCGTATTGTCATCGCGTGCACGTCACAAAAAAGATGTCGGACGTGCCACGGTCATTGGCCTGATTGGGACGTTAGTGATTTACATGATGATTTCCATCTTCTCGTTTGGTGTCATGACACAGGAGCAACTCGCTGCGTTGCCTGAACCGTCGATGGCATATGTGTTAGAAGCGGTCGTCGGCCCGTTCGGCGCAACATTGATTAACATCGGACTGCTCGTATCATTAACAGGCGCATTGCTCGGCTGGACGATTTTAGCGACGGAGATTTCGTACGTGGCGAGCCGGGATGGGGTGTTTCCGAAAGTATTTCACCGTTTGAATGCGAACGAGACACCAGTGAACGCGCTATTCATCACCCAAGCGTTCACTCAAGTGGTCACGGCCATCGCCTTGTTTTCAGAACAGACGTATCTCGTGCTTTCAAGCATCGCCGGAATCGCAGCACTCGTTCCTTATCTATTCTCGGCACTCTATGGATGGATGGAGGCGAAGCGGACGACGTCGCTACGAATGATGGTCGTTTCCGGGATTGCCTCGCTATACGCCGCCTGGTTGCTCTATGCTTCGGGAGTCGAGTATGTCTTGATTGCGATGATTCTATATGCACCCGGCATCTTCGTCTTTCTTTTGGCCGAACGGGAACAAGGACGACCATTTTTGACCCGTACCCAGTCGTTGATTGCCTTGATTATTCTATTATGTGCGACCTATGGCATTTATGGGCTTTGGACAGCCACAATCGCCCTATAAGAAAACTCACCGGCGCCTCAAGCGTTCGGTGAGTTTTTTGATGATCGGAGTAATTGTTCGATTACACTTGGTGAAGCAGGTCTCGCATATAAATAGCCCTGGAAAGAATCGCAATCTGTCGACTTTAAGTGTGCCAACATCTCTTCATCTTCGACTCCCTCTGCGACGACGTGGAGATTTAAACTCTTCCCAAGATGGACGATGACATCGAGGAGATGAGATTTGGACGCCATCCAATCATCGAGAAAGACTTTATCGATTTTGAGTTCATCGACCGGGAAGGACTTCAAATACTGCAAGGACGAGAAGCCTGTTCCGAAATCGTCAATCGACAGTCGATAGTTCAAGCGCTTGATTTGTTCCATGCGTTCGATGATTTCATCAGTTTGTTGCATGACAAGACTTTCCGTGATCTCCAAAATGACGTCTGCCGGGTCGAGCTGGAGTTGTTGCTTGATGTTTCGTAACGTATTCAAAAAACTGTCGCTTCGGAATTGATTAGGCGAAATGTTGATTGCCATCGAGAGCGGTTGATCGAACTCGGTTTTCCAGGCTTTCAGTTGTTTCGTTGCCTCTAAGATGACCCAGTTGTTGATGGGAACGATGAGTGCCATCTCTTCCGCGAGCGGAATGAACTCTGAAGGCGGAATTTGTCCCAGTTCGTCGTGATGCCAACGAAGGAGTGCCTCAAAACCGATGAGCCGGTCTGTGGCGAGTTCAAACTTTGGTTGATACTCAAGATAAAAATGCTTTTCTTCAAGGGCTCGGTACATCGCCTTCTCAATATGGATTTGTCTCGAGAAAGCGGCATCCATATCTTTTGTCACAAATTGAATCGTACCGACGCCGATCTGTTTCCCTTTGAAGAGGGCACTTTCAGCACGTGTATACAGTTCCTCGAGTGAACTTGTCGAAGACGGATAAAATACGCATCCGATCGAAATCGATACCATGATGGAGTGATGGTAAATCCGGAACGGACGTTGCAGTTCGTGTTGCAGATGTCGGAGTACTTGGAACACTTCTTCTTTCGATTCCTCGAAGAACATGACACCGAACAGTCCGCCCGTAGGATGGAATAAAAGAGCGGACTCCGGAATGAGATGCAGTGCGCGCTCTTTGATTTGGATGAGAAGTTCGTTCCCAACGCGAGACCCGAATGACTCATTGATAATTTTGAAGCGGTCGATATCAAACAAGGCAATATGAAGGAGACCTTCTCGCTCATCGATTTGTCGAAGGATTGAGTCGTAGCGACGTAAAAACCCTTTTTTATTATAAAGTCCGGTCAACTCATTTTGATAAGCGAGGAACTGGACTTCTTTTTCAAGACGCTTCTTTTCCGAGACATCAAATCCGAATGCGGTATATTGAATCACTTCATTCTTCTCACTAACAATCGGTACGACGGTCAAGTTAAGCCAACACGGCTCTGACTCATGTTGCTTACAGGAGATCGGCATCTCACCGTTCCAAATCCGATTGGTCGCCAGTGATTTTAAAACGTTACGCGAAATCCCGTCTTGTTCACTTGAATCATGAATGAGTTCGAACCATTCGCGTCCGATTAGCTGTTGCTCCGTCGCATCGAGTAGACGGCATAACGAAGGATTGATGTCTACAATCTCGCCTTTCGCATTTGTCGCCAAGTAATGTGTGGACTGTTTGATCATCTCTTGAAAATGATGAAGTAGATTGAACTGTTCTGTACTGATGAGCGGTCCAAATCCTTTTGGGAGAAACGCTAAAAAATAACCATAGATCCCTTCGAGCGAAAAAGATTGCAGGTAGGCAGTCGCATAGATGACGGAGCCATCTTTATGTTGAAACGGCGTCATCGCCGTTGTCGAGAATGGATATTGAAGGAGGAGCGGAGACCATGTTTCGAGAGCATGATCTAATTGCCGGACGATCGGCAGCGGTTGATGGAGGACTTCGTCACGTTCCCAGCCGAATAAAACTTCGGCATGCGTATTCCATAATAGGACCGTACCATCTTGAGAAATATAACAACACGGAACAGATAAAGCATCGATGAATTCATCTACTGGTAAATCACGCAATGAAGCCACATCATTTCCTCCAATCTGTCATGCTAAATGCATATTCTAATGTCAGTGTACCTGATTTTGCCAATTCAAGGAATGCTTAAGTTCGTCATTGTCAAAAGAAAGAGGGACGTCATATACTGAAAGAGTAAGATAGTTTTGAATAAGGGGGAAACAATATGTCAAAAACACATGATGTGATTGAATTGACAGAGAAGTTCGGGGCACATAACTATCATCCACTACCGATTGTTATTTCGGAGGCGAAAGGGATTTGGGTAACCGATCCTGAGGGGAATCGCTACATGGATATGTTAAGTGCATACTCTGCTGTCAATCAGGGACACTGTCATCCAAAGATCATCCAAGCGCTTAAAGATCAAGCGGATAAGATCACGTTGACGTCGCGCGCCTTTTATAACGATCAACTCGGACGTTTTTACGACAAAGTGGTAACGCTTACAAAGAAACAGATGGTGTTACCGATGAACACGGGTGCAGAAGCGGTCGAGACGGCCGTGAAGACAGCACGTCGTTGGGCATATGACGTGAAGGGCATTCCGGGACAAGCGGAAATCATCGTCTGCTCAGGAAACTTCCATGGACGGACGATGGCTGCTGTGTCGATGTCGACAGAAGCGGAATATCAGCGTGGATTCGGACCATTATTGCCAGGGTTCAAAGTTGTGCCATACGGTGATATCGACGCGTTCGAAGCGGCGATCACAGAGAATACAGCTGCGTTCATCGTTGAACCGATTCAAGGGGAAGCTGGAATCATCATTCCGCCGGCTGGTTATTTGAAGCGGGCATCTGAGCTCTGTAAAGAACATAATGTCCTCTTCGTCGCAGATGAAATTCAGTCTGGACTTGGTCGTTCTGGAAAGTGGTTTGCCATCGAGTGGGAAGACGTCACACCGGATATGTATATTCTCGGAAAAGCACTCGGAGGCGGAGTCTTCCCAATCTCATGTGTTGCAGCTGATCAGGAGATTCTTTCGGTCTTCAACCCAGGCTCGCACGGGTCGACGTTTGGTGGAAACCCGCTTGCTTCGGCTGTCTCCGTCGCGGCTCTTGAAGTGTTAGAAGAAGAAAACCTACCGGAACGTTCGCTAGAACTCGGGACGTACTTCATGGATCGCTTGAAGTCGATCGACAATCCGATGATTCGTGACGTTCGCGGACGTGGACTCTTTATCGGCATTGAGTTGACGGAGTCGGCTCGTCCTTATTGTGAGGCGCTAAAAGAGCGGGGACTTCTCTGTAAAGAAACACATGAAACCGTGATTCGATTGGCACCACCGCTTGTGATCACGAAAGAAGAACTCGACCAAGCATTCGAAGCAATCGAAGCCGTATTGGCTCCCGCAGCTATTTCGTAAGAAGCGTCAGCTTGGTATAATGAAGTCAGTTCAATCGACACCTGCCTAGCAGGTGTCTTTTTCGTGGAGGAGGAGTTGGATGATTTACATATATGTCGGATTGGCAGGGGCGGTCGGTGCTTTGGCACGCTATGGCCTTGGTATGATGATCGATTCGATTGGACCGAGCGCATTCCCGGTTTCGACATTGCTCATCAATCTCAGCGGTAGTTTTTTATTAGGGTGGTTGACTCACATGTTTCTTCGAACGGGTAAACTTTCTCCTCAATTCGTCACGATTGTGGGGACTGGAATGATTGGTTCCTTCACTACATTCTCCACGTTTAGCGTTGAAACGATTCGATTATTAGACGAAAGTCGGATAGGGTTGGCGCTTCTATACGTCTTTTTGAGTATCACGCTTGGACTCGGGAGCTCATGGCTTGGTTATCGTGTCGGCGTGAGACGAAAAGGTGAGGTGAAATAGAGTGACAATCATGTGGATTGCGACAGGTGCCTTTTTTGGTGCGATGTGTCGTTTTGCTATCGGTCAACTGATGAAACGGTGGTCTGATTCCACCTTTCCATTTGCAACATTATTCGTCAATGTGTCGGGTTCGTTTGCTCTTGGGTATTTATATGCCCACACGAGCCATCCGTCGCTCCTTCTCTTTTTAGGGATTGGATTTTTAGGGTCGTTTACGACGTTTTCGACTTTGAAACTTGAATTGATGCGGTTTGCGACAAAAGACTGGATTCGATTCGGACTTTATCTCCTTGCGACATATCTGTTTGGAATACTGGCTGCTTATATCGGCTGGTCAATCTAAAACAACGCCCCTTCCATCTCGAAGGGGCGTTGTTTTATTCTGCAAGTTGAAGCTTCTCGGTACATGAAGCACAAGTCGTTTCGTATGACTCGCACTGTTCATCCATATGCTTCCCGCATTCCTGGCACGTTTTGTCCGGTAGTTTTTGATAAAACTCGACAGATGATTCGAGTCGGCTCGCCCATTCATTCATATGAAAATGCCTCCTTCGTAGATGTGTCACAGTATTGGTTGTTGTCATGATTGTATTATAACAGATGACATTAAGTCAACCATAATATATAACAGATATATTCAGGATTTTTTGCTACACTATACACATCAAAAGACGAGGTGAAAAAAATGAAAGTGCCACAGTGTGAAACGATTGGAATTCAATCAGAGGACGTTCCAACGCTACAAACCGCCTTGGCGCAATTAGATGCGCCTCGAGTCAGTCGTTTGTTTAAAGCGTTCGCTGATCCGACCCGTCTAAAAGTGCTGTATGTGTTGACGCTCGAACATGAACTATGTGTATGCGATGTGGCGGCCGTTATCGGTCACTCTAACGCGACCGCATCTCACCATTTACGGACATTACTCGAACAAGGGTTGGTAAAGTATCGTAAAGAAGGGAAAGTCGTTTATTATTCATTGGATGATGAGCATGTGAGACAGCTCGTTGAAATTGCATTGACACACAGTGAAGAACAAAAAGACGTTTAAGTTCAATGACCGTCTCCATTCGAGGGGCGGTCATTTTTTTGGTACTTGTCTTCGATTAAAATTCACGTTACGATATATTCAAATAAACGTTTGAATGTTAGGGGGATATGATGAGAAATCGAGACGTACTACCTGTGTCCGGTATTACCTGTACGAATTGTGCAGCTAAGATTGAGCGAGATGTATCGAAACGTGAAGAAGTCGCATCTTGTCAAATTGATTTTGCGACGAGTCGTATGGTGATTGAATGGGTGGACCCGTCGAACCGTGACAAGATGCTTCAGTCAATTGAGCAGACGATGGGGCGGATTGAACCGGGAGCGAAGTTTGTAAAACAAGATGATGATCAAACCGAAGGACGAGATTGGACGCTTTGGAGATTTCTCACAGCCGCTCTTATTTTTTCGATGGCCATTTGGACAGATTCGACTTTAGGATTCATTGCGGCATATTCACTTGCTGGCTACGACGTCGTATACGGTGCGGTCCGGAACGTATGGAACCGGGAATGGTTTGACGAGAAATTTTTAATGACCATTGCGACAATCGGGGCATTCGCCATTTCAGAATACCCGGAAGCGGTAGCAGTCATGCTGTTTTATCAGCTCGGTGAATACGTGCAAGGACGGGCGGTACGCGCCTCCCGAAAATCGATTCAGTCCTTGTTGAATATGAAACCGACCAGAGCGCGTGTACTCGAGGCGGGTCAGGAAATGGAACGATTGCCGGAAGAAGTAACGGTCGGGTCACACCTCGTCATTCGTTCAGGAGAACTAGTCCCGATGGACGGATTCGTCGTGAGTGGAGCGAGCTCTTTAAATACGTCGTCATTGACTGGTGAATCCGTTCCAAGGCAAGTTAGCGCGGGCGAGGAAGTGTTGGCAGGTATGGTCAATATCGAAGGGCGTCTCATAGTTGAAACGACAAAGCTCGCGGCTGAATCAAGCCTTCAAAAAATGATTGCTCTCGTCGAAGAGGCGAATGGAAAGAAAGCAAAAACGGAACAAATGATCACGCGCTTGGCAAAAGTCTATACACCGATTGTGGTAGTCATGGCGACACTTGTCGCATTCGTTCCACCCTTGTTTGTAGGGGACTTGAATGAATGGATTTACCGGGCCTTGATTTTTCTCGTCATCAGTTGCCCTTGTGCACTTGTGATTTCAATCCCGTTAGGTTATTTCGGGGGGATCGGTTCTGGATCGAAACAAGGGATTCTTGTAAAGGGTGGCGAGTTCCTTGATACATTGACTGAAGTGGATGCAGTGGTCTTCGATAAAACAGGAACATTGACGACCGGGCGATTTGAAGTGACCGATATCGTGACGACAGACGGCATCACTAGCGATGAACTGTTACGGTTAGCTGCCCGTGTCGAACAAGCATCCAATCATCCTCTTGCGCAAGCAATCGTCCGTCGTGCCGGGGAGGTTCAATCGTTTGATTCGATTCAAGAGGAGCCGGGATATGGTCTCCGTGCACGAGATGGTGACGATGAGGTGTATGTAGGGAGTGCCCGTTACATGGAACGGTTAGGTCAAGTGATTGAAGATTCATCAATCGGGACGAATGTACACGTGATGAAGAATAATCGTTGGCTTGGACGAATCGAACTGATGGATACGGTAAAGCCGGATGCGATGGCTGCAATCGAACAATTGAAACGAATCGGAATCCAGACGGTCATGCTATCTGGAGATCGTCGAGAAGTCGCTACAAAAATTGGCAAGCAACTCGGATTGGATGAAGTACGAGGGGAGTTGCTTCCGCACGAGAAAGTGGAGGCAATCGAACGGATGGTCGGAACGCGTAAAGTTGCTTTTGTCGGGGATGGTATGAATGATGCGGCGGCTTTGGCCCGGGCAGACGTCGGTCTCGTCATGGGTGGCGTTGGAAGCGATACAGCAGTCACGGCGGCGGACGTGGTATTGATGCATGATGCGCCAACAGATGTCATTCGGGCCATTGAGCTAGGCAAACGAACGAAGCGCGTCGTCTGGCAAAATATTTTCCTTGCCTTTGGAATCAAAGCACTTGTCATGCTTTTAGGATTGTTCGGCATCGCAACGATGTGGGAAGCGGTATTTGCGGACGTGGGAGTGGCGCTTCTTGCCATCGCGAACGCGACGCGGTTACTTCGTATGACATCATGAAAGAAGTGTCTCGGTTTTGTACCTGAGACACTTCTTTTTTTATTCGATTCTGTCGTGATGCGTTTTAATGCGCAACAACATAAAGGTGAGGATGACAATAATAGCAAGAAGTAAAAAAGTGATGGTGAAAAGGACTTGTGTCAAGAAAGATACTTGATTCTCTGCCGCAATCAACTCTTTATGAATGTCTTTGTATTGCATTTGTTTGAGAGACCGTAAATCTTCTAAAATCGTTTGCCGAAGTTCTGTCATCGTTTCTGCGACAGCCGTCGCTTTCACTAAGTCGCCTTCTTCATAGATGACGAGAACGCGGTCGGCTTCCTTTTCCCAAATGGCATCTCGTTCGAGTAAATCGAGGACAGAGCTCGGTGTGTCCGGGTCATCGATGATGGATTGTTTAAGGTCTTTGGCTTGTCGAGACATGCTATAGTACATCTCTAAAAAGTGTCGGTCTTCATATGCGAGTAATCCACGGATGGCATTTGCCCGTTCGACGTTATAATACATCACGTCTTCAATCGATTCATAGGAGTCGAGTTGTTCGCCTTGAATGGTTTCGAGACGCTCATTTGTTTCTTTCAATTGAAAAATAAAAATAAAAATAATCGAAATAGATAAGATTGATAAACTGATCCATAATAAAATCCATTTTCGTTGTGACATCGTGACCCTCCTTTCTTCTACATCGTACATGATTTTGTAAAAAACGACAGAAAATATTTTTTTGAAAAAGGAAAAAACGGGGAAATGTATAATCATTAAGAGTAGTGTCTCTTGATGAGAGAAGACAATTAGATGCATAAGGAGAGTCAATATGTCAGAGAACTCGACGTTACACAAGCTGTGCCAGGTTTTACGAAACAAGCGAACCAATCTTACCTATGAGATTCCGAGTCTTTGGAATCGTATGCGTTTCCATTCCGAGCCGGTTCGAGATGGGGTGGAACGTGTCAATCCATATGATTTCTTGTTGGAAACGATTGAAAAAACGATTTTCCCGTATGCACATGAAAGTCGCGACTATCGTACTTCCATTGCGCTTGCAGACGGACATTTACAAACCGGGGGGGATTGGATCAAACGGGCATCGGTCTACTCCATGCAAGTTCGTACATCGACCTCATGGGACCATGACGGGTCGGGTTACGTTGAAAGGGAGAATTCAGTGGGAATGAAAGACACAGGCACTTTTTTGAAAGCGCTTGCATTGATTCCACATCTTCTCTATATGGGGATCGATACATTATTCCTCTTGCCGATTTCGCAACACAGCCATAAAAACAAGAAGGGTGAATTCGGTTCTCCTTATGCCGTGCAAGACTTTTTCGCAATCGATGAAGAGTTGAAGGAAACGTTAACTGGTGACGAGATGACGGTCGAAGAAGAATTTGCCGCATTCGTGGAGGCCTGTCACATGGTAGGGATTCGTGTCGTCATCGATGTCATCCCGCGGACGTGTGCCCGAGATAACCGTCTCATCTTAGAAAACCCGGAATGGTTTTACTGGATTCCCTTGACGGAAGTCGATTACTATCATCCGCCATATGTTCCGGGCATTGGGGAGAACGTCAAACCGGAATTTGCTTTCTTGCCGATGGTGTATAACTCAGAAGACGTATGGCAACACTTGCGACGGTTTTCCATGGCACCGAACTTGATTGATGCGGAGAAGTGGGATCGTGTTCGTAACACGTTGCTCGAGCATCCAGAAGAAAACGTATTGGCGATGATTGAACGAGAGTTCGGCTTGACAACTGCACCTGCTTTCTCGGATTGTATCAATGACCCGCAACCACCATGGTCAGACGTAACCTATTTCCGACTTTTCTTAGACCATCCGCTTGCAGCGGCACCTTATGTGAACGATGCGAACATTGCACCTTATATCCTGTTTGACTCGATCAAATCCAATCAATTCCGAGGAAATGAGATCAATGAACCCCTTTGGGAGATGCTCGCTGATATCATTCCTCACTATCAACGGGAATACGGTATAGATGGAGCGCGTATTGATATGGGTCATGCCCTTCCGGTCGATTTAGCACAACGAATTTTGGAACAACCGCGTGCCATCGATTCGAATTTCAGCTTTATCGCTGAAGAACTCATCGAGTCCGGAGCCTGGGCGGCGAAGGACGCTGGCTATAATATGATTATCGGATATGGTTTTTATAAAGAACCGCGATTCAAGACGCATGAAACCCATCAATTCTTATACGATTCACGCTTTTTACCTCTTCCGGTATTTGCAGCAGGTGAAACGGCAGATACGCGACGACTCGCGACACGGGAAGGCGGACGAAAAGCAAGCCGTTTGTTGACGGTGTTGAACGGATTTATGCCTAATGGGGTTCCGATGACGAACTCGGGGCTCGAATTGTATGAGACACAACCGATGAACACTGGACTCGATTGTCGACCGGAAGAGGCGTATCAACTCTTCCCGACGGATCCTTATTTTGGCAAGCTTGCGTTTTTTGATGCGTATCAGTTTCATTGGGATCATCCAGAACGGGATGAAATGATTGAAGTGATGCATCAAGTGGCTGAAATTCGACGTCGATGGTTAGATGTGCTCGTGGATCCGAATCACTTTGAACCGCTCGTTTTAAATGAGCCGTTCGCCCCGTTCATTGGATTCGCTTGGTTACGACCGGAAACGAATGATACGTTGCTCATCGTAGCGAATACGAACATGGTAGATGCGCTACGAGGAGTTGTCACGCTTGATGGGGTGAGACGTCGAAATTGGAATGCGAGTCGTTTTGCGGAGATGGTCTATTCACCTGATTCGTGGCCGTATGCGGAGCATTCGTTTGATGACAATTGGAATCTCGTGGTCGATTTGAAACCGGGAGAAGTCAAAGTGTACGAGATGAGATGAAAAAACGCCTTGAACCGAATAACCGGTTCAAGGCGTTGTGTGTTTCATATAGTAAATGACAAATTCATCGAGCGGCATCGGTTTCGCATAGCGATATCCTTGCATGGAGTCACAACCGATTTTACGAAGGAACGTCTCCTGGTACTCGGTTTCGACGCCTTCGGCAACGAGTGCCATACCGAGTTGGCGTGCCATGGCGACAATGGTCGTCGTGACCATTTGATATTCGCGATTCTCTTCAAGCTGCATCGTGAACTCACGAGGAATTTTCAGTTCATCGATTGGATAACGGACGAGATATGCGAGTGAACTGTACCCTGTCCCGAAATCATCGATAGACAGCTTGATGCCGAGTGCTTTTAACTCTAAAATGCGATTTAATACACGATCCGAATGATGTGCGGCCACGGTTTCTGTCAACTCAAAATTAAGGCGTGACGGTTCAATCGGGAACCGCTCGAACAATGTTTTCAAGTAATCAATCAAGTGTTCATCAAACAACTGACGGACGGATAAGTTGACCGATAGTTTCGGTAAATGGATGTCGCCTTGTTCAAATACGTGAATCAATTGGAATGTCTCATGAATCATCCAACGACCTAAATCCTGAATATGTCCCGTTTCTTCAGCAATCGGAATGAACTGGCTTGGTGGAATGAACGCACCGTTATGTTGCCAGCGCATGAGCGCCTCTGCTCCGATGATTGCTTTCGTCGAGGCATCCACTTGAGGCTGAAGGAAAAGGGAAATCTCGCCTTTTTCAAGTGCGGTTTCAAGCCCTTCCATCAACACTTTCCGCTCTTCTTTGTCCTCCCGTAACTCTGGTTCGAACATGACGGTTTCGTCACGACCTTTGTCTTTCGCGCGATACATCGCCAAATCGGCATTCGAGAGCAAGTGCTTTAATTTTTTCCCATGCTCCGGGAAACGGACAATCCCGATCGAGGCATGGACTTCGACGAGTGTCCCGGCCATATAATACGGGGGACGATAGACAAGCCGCCGCAATCGTTCCGTCAACATCTCATCGTCTCCATGTTCCGCGACGACGATAAACTCATCGCCCCCGAGTCGCCCGGCATATTCGTTCGGCAAGAGTGCAGTCCGCAGCCGTTTTCCGATATGTTGTAATAACTGGTCACCCATATGATGACCGAATTGATCATTGATTTCTTTAAATCCATCCAAATCGGAAAACATCAATGTGAACGTACGCCCTTCCTCGATCAAGCGTTCGATTTGCTCTTGAAGTGCGTAGCGGTTATGGAGACCGGTCAAACTATCGAATTTAGCTTGATACAGAATTTGTTCTTGTTGCTCGATCATCTGGGTGATGTCTTTAGCGATAGCGTAGATGCCCTCGACTTCTCCCTCGATGATCATTGGGACGTTGACCAATTGCCAGACGCGTGTTTCCCCTTCGTCGGTCATCACACGCACATCGATTGTTCGGGGACGACCGTTCGTCAACTCTTGAAGAATGATGGTATAAGGTGCACGGTCTTTCGATTCAATGATGTCTAAGATGTTCGAGCCGAGTAGTGTTTCGGTTGTCAGTCCTAAGATAGAGCTGCCGGCCTCGTTGACAGATAACACTTCGCCATGCAAGTCGAATAAGAATATCGGTTCTGAATGGTAGGCAAAAAGCGAACGGTATTGCTGTTCACGGATTTCTAATTCATGTGCCTTGGTCGACACGGCAACTTCCAAATCTGTGTTGACGGAATGCAAGCGATGACTGATGAGTGCGTTCTGTTTGGAGACGACAAACTGACGAATGAGCAACAAGAGAACAGCATTTGCAATCATCGAGTCCATTACGGATGTTCCAAGAAGGCGATCGGAAGCGAGTAAAAACATCATGACGACCACACTATACAGCACATAATCGACAATGGAATCGTAGGCAAGTGCATCTTCCGATACATCATCGACCCAGTAGCTAATCGAGATGGTCAAGATACTACTGACTTGCAACAGATGAATCAATTCATGTGTAATTCCGGAAAAGACAACCAACGTGTTTGCAATCGAAGCGATCGTGAATCCAAGAATTCCGACGAGCAATAAAATCCGGAACTGTTGCCCGCCTGAGACGACTCGATTTAAGTAGAGGAATGCCAGCATCATATAGAGGCTAATGAGTAACATTTGCTCTTCGAATCCGCTCAACTGTGACACGAGTGAGACGTCTTGCGTTGAAAAGAACCAAATATGAAGACCACCAATCAAAAGGAAACTGAACAGGGCGAATAAATCGAACGTGCGTAGTTTCAAAGTACGAAACTCAATCGATTGCGTGATGACGATTAAAGCCATGATTAAATAAAAGAAATTTTGGAGGAACAACAAGGACTGCATATTGTCGTTGATTGAATGATAGTGCATCAGTAAGTACAGCGTGAAGCATACATTTCCTGCACTAATCAAAATATGGATAAAACGCCGCATACCTCTATGTTTAAAGATAGCTACTCCGCTAAAGCCAATCGCTGCCCCTGATATGACGAGATAATAGATGAACAACGTGATCTGTAGTAAGTCGAGCGGGGTCAAAAATAAAAATAAAAGTCCGGTAGAAAAAGTTCCGATGAGAATCGCCGGAACGTATTGGCGCAACGAGTAAACAGACAACTCATGCACCTCCTTCTTTATATGTATGGGGCTCTTATTTATTATCGGAACAGGAGAACGAAGATTACACAAAAAAATCGACAACAATCTATATTGTTGTCGAAAATTTTAGATTTACAGTGTATAGGAGTGTTCTTTAAAGTTTCCGACGACTGAATCGATTTCAGACACAGTGACAAACGCCTCAGAATCGATTTCAGACACGATTTGACGAAGGCGTGGGATTTCATTGTTCTGGACGACGACGTACAGCATTTTTTTCGAATCGTTCGAATATCCGCCTGTCGCATCCATGATGGTGACGCCCCGTTTCAAATTCTGCTTGATGACCAAATTGATTTCGTCTGCTTTTTGACAAATGATGAAGCATTGCTTTTGGGCAGCGAAGAATTTATGAATCGTAAGCAACGTACGGGATCTGACGAAGCTTAACACAAGCGCGTACATGACAGCTTTGATGTCAAAGACGATGAAGACTAACACATAGACGATGATGTCTTGTGTCAGAAAAATTTTAGGCAACGACAAGTTTCGATTATTCATATAGATGACTTTCCCTAGAATGTCGAGTCCACCGGTGGAAGCTCCTGCAAAGAGGAGAAGTGCGAGTCCAAGCCCTGAAACGATTCCGCTGAACACCGAAGCGACGAGCGGATCATCGAGTGGGGTCGGGGGAATCAAGACTGGCAAACTATCGATGAGGATAGAGGAAAGTACGACGACAATTCCTGTCATCAAGATAAATCGACGTCCCAAATATTTTAGTCCCAATAAAAAGAGTGGGATATTAAGCACGAGCTGTGTCAAACCGATGGGGGTTCCAAACAGTTCATTCGTAATCAACGTGATTCCAACGATTCCCCCAGAACCGATTTCATTTGGTTTGAGCAGTAAGCTGACAAAGACAGACTGAAGGATTGTCCCGGCAATGATGAACAGTACCGTTTCAAGGGCAACCCGTTTTCGAGATTTTGCATACATAGATAATGGCTAGGCCTGACGCCTCCTTTTTGTAAGTCTTCTGCAAGCGTACTGCTACTTTTACGTCATTTCAAGTCTCACATGTCATTATGGAATCGATCGATATCACTCGCTAATTGCTCATGTACGTAATCGATGACTTGAGCATCATCAAAAAGTCCGAGTGGGACATCGTCTGGAATCGCATCGAATGGGGAGACGAAGTATAGGATGGCCGCGACAAGTTCCTCTTGTTTATCGGGTTGCATCTCAAATTGTTCATTGTAAAGCGCGCGTAACATATTCAGCATTTGTTTCATCTGGAAGTAAAGTGTCAGTTCTTCTTCACGCTCGATGTTACTGATTTCATTGGATGCCACATCGACTGTGACTTTTGCGAGTGCGCGTTCACCTTGAACGAGCAAGTCGCCCAATTGTTCTCGGTCGCGGATGTCTTCTTTCGCTTGTTTTAAAAAATGTGTGTATGTTGTTTTCCAATCTGCCATTTGGATTCCTCCTTCTTTCTTCATCTACTAATATGCCCGTTTTTGCGCATTGGTTGCAACTTTTCCTGAAATTTAAGAAAATAAAGATAACTGAAAAGGAGGAACGATACATATGTCTAAGATTTCGATGCCGACAGAGGCAGATTTCGCACGCTATGCAGAATTAGCTGTGAAAAAAGGTGTGAACATTCAACCTGGTCAACAATTAGAAGTACGTGCTGACATCAGTCAGGCACCACTCGTCCGTCACGTGGTGAAGGCTGCTTATGCGGCCGGAGCGAAGCAAGTGTTCGTCAACTGGAGCGACGAAGAAACAGGGAAAATCCGTTATTTCAATGCACCAGCGGATTCGTTCAAAGAGTTTCCAGATTGGTTGAAGGCTCGTTTTGAGCAATTGGCTGAAGAGAAGACGGCATTCTTGTCAATCGTCAGTGATGACCCGGATGCATTGAATGGTGTGGAATCGTCACGCATTTCGGATGCAAACCGTGCAGCAGGACAAGCGCTTGCGAAGTGGCGTCAATATGTGATGAGCGACAATGTGAGCTGGTCAATCGTCGCAGGTGCGTCAGAAGCGTGGGCACAAAAAGTATTCCCGGGACGTGATGATGCGGTTGCAGCATTATGGCAAGCCATCTTCGCAGCAACGCGGATGGATCAAGAAGATGTTGTCGCGGCATGGGATACACACGATCAATCACTTCGTAGCCGTGCGAAGCTGTTGACAGAGAAGAAATATGCGAAGCTTCATTACAAAGCGCCAGGTACGGAACTGACGATTGGACTTCCGAAAAAACACGTCTTCCTTGGCGGTGGCGGTCCGAACGTCGATGGCATCGACTTTATCGCAAACATGCCGACGGAAGAGGTCTTCACGCTCGCAGATAAAGATTCTGTGGAAGGTTACGTATCGAGTACAAAACCACTCAGCTACAGCGGGAACTTGATTGATGAGTTCACTCTTTGGTTTGAAGGTGGGAAAGTCGTCAAAGCGGAGGCGAAAAAAGGGCAAGCGGCTCTCGATGAATTGTTGAATATGGATGAGGGTGCGCGTCGTATCGGTGAAGTAGCGCTCGTTCCGGATGATTCTCCAATCTCGAACTCTGGTCTTCTCTTCTATAATACGTTGTTTGATGAGAATGCATCGTGTCACTTGGCGCTCGGACGTGCGTACTCGACATGTCTCGAAGGGGGTCCTTCGATGTCACAAGAAGAGCTCGCGGCGAACGGGGCGAACGACTCGATGACACACGTTGACTTCATGATCGGGTCAGCCGAAATGAATATCGATGGTGAACGGGAAGACGGGACGCGTGAAGCAATCATGCGTGACGGGAACTGGGTCATCTAAACAAAAGAGCGAATTCCGAAAGTTACGGAATTCGCTCTTTTTACGTGCAATCGTATAGATAGCGCAGTGCGTGAGGCAAGCGGCGACGCCAGGCCGATTCGTTGTGAATCGCATTTGGTTCGACCTCATATCGGAAGGCGATTCCTTTCTGCGCGATGACGTCAATCAGTTTCGCATTCGTGAATAGGTAGTCGCTTGGAGTGATAGGCCCGCTCTCTTCATTTGTGCCAATGTCCATATATAGTTTACCGGCGAACTCAGCATGTTTCATTTCTCGGATCAATGGATCAAGATTGGCCCATGCCGCAGTGGAGAGGGAACCAACTCGTCGAATAGAAGGATAGGTCGCCATCATGTATAGAGAGATGACACCTCCCATCGAGCTCCCCATGACCCCGACATCTTCTGGGTCAGTAGCGTACTCGTTGTCAATTCGTGGTTTTAATTCGTTCATGAGCCAATCTGTATACATACGGCCTTGGCCACCGAGTGTTGGACGAGTTCTTGCCAATTCGGGTCCGATCCGTCGATACAGCATCTCATCTTCCTCATATGAATACTCATCATAACGGTCCAGCCAGTTCGGGGCGCTCGCGATGGCGACGACCATGAGCGGGAGTCGTAGTAGATCGATGCAACGATCGATTTCCCAACCTTCTCCATATGTAGCAGTGTTTCCAGAAAACACATTTTGTCCATCATGCATATACAGGACGGGAAGCGGGGTGCTGACGTCGACCCAGTCTGGTCGAAATACGCGGACAATCCGCTTTTGACCACGTACCTTCTCCGTCGGAATCGACACGTTCAATTGTTCAATCATCTTTCGTCACCTCCTTCTACTTGTATTGTGGAGAATCATGAACCAAAATACAATCGCCTGACTTGACTACCTACCGTTCGTTAGGTAAAGTGTGAGGCAAGGAGAGTGAATGACGTGAATACAAAAGATAAAATCATGCAGTCTGCTCGAACACGCTTCGCACGGAATGGTTACGAAGGGTTGTCACTAGCGGCAGTGGCGGAAGATGTAGGGATTCGCAAGGCTTCTTTATATGCCCATATCGATGGGAAGGAACAACTGTTCAAACAAGTCGTGTCAGATATGGCGAATCGTTACGAAGAAGTATGGCAGACAACTTGTGACGATACGGCTGGACGACCACCTTTAGAACGAATCGATTCGATTGTCAACACACTCACGTCATTCTTTAGTGATCATGAGACTTGGATGTTGACGAAACGAATGTTACTAGTACCTCCTCCGGAGTTTCGAGAGTATATCGAGGAAGTCATCGGTACGGTCGAAACCAAGTTAAAACGATTTGAGAAAGAGCAATTTCGACTGGCGATGGAACGTGGCGATTTACCGGTACAATCGCTCGATGAACTATATGCTGCCTACTATTGCTTTTTAGATGGCGCCTTACTATCGTTATTCACATTTGAAGAGGATCGGAATATGAGACAACAAGCTGCGTTTCGAATTTTCAAGAAAGGAGTGGGTTGGGATGAGTAAAGAGAAGAGTGCATGGATCTCCCTCCTGTTTGCAGGACTACTCGAAATCGTCTGGGCGACCACGATGAAGTTGTCTGAAGGCTTCACGATTCTAGGTCCGACATTGTGGACAATCGTGTTATTGATTCTCAGTTTCGGATTATTGGCGAAAGCGTTTCGGACGCTGCCTGCCGGTACGGGGTACGCTGTTTTTACAGGAATCGGTGCGGTCGGCACAGTCATAGTTGGCGCCTTCTTGTTTGACGAGGGGCTTAGTGGATGGAAACTAATACTTGTGGCGACGTTGATTATCGGCATCATCGGATTGAAGCAAGTGACAGGAGGGGAAGAAGCATGAGTTGGGTTTATCTGATTGGAGCGGGAATTGCTGAAATGACAGCCGTTTTCTTTATGGGGAAATCGAAAGGATACCAGATTTTAAAGTGGTCGATTGCATCAATTTTATCGTTTGCGCTCAGCTTCTATTGGTTATCAAAATCACTTGAGGTCATTCCTCTTAGTCTTGCCTATTCCATCTGGGTAGGCATCGGCGCGGCCGGCGGTGTCATTTTAGGGATGCTCTATTTGAACGAATCGAAAAATCGTTGGCGTATCTTCTTTTTGTTGATGATTATTAGTAGTGTAATCGGTTTAAAAATTGTCTCGTAAAGGATTGAAATGTGCTGAAAACGGGAATTTATTACTTCAGATTATGTGATGAAAAAAAGGGGGCGGAAAACGATGCATCTTGTCGAGTTGCAATCTGAACGTTTGCGGTTTGAACCGTATACGCTTTCTGATTTCTATTTTGTCAAATCGCTTCTCCAAGATCCACGGGTGATGCGCTTCATCAGTCCGGATGGGAGACCGTATACAGACGAACAGACGATTGAATGGTTTGAACGTCAATTGGCCCGCTATGAGACAGGACGCCAAACGGGTCTCCTGAAGCTCATGACATTTGAAAGTGATGAACCGATTGGTCACGCAGGTACGCTATTGCATGAATTGGACGGCAAAATCGAGTTGGAAGTCGGATATTGGTTGTCACCGAAGCATTGGCACATGGGATATGGTCGAGAAGCCGCCGCGCGTCTGATGCAGCATGCTTTTTCAGAGGGCGAGAAGGAGATTATTTCTCTGATTCATCCGGACAACGTTCCATCTCAACGTGTCGCCAAAGCGAATGGTCTTCACTGGGATCGAGATACACTGTACAAGGATATGCTCGTCTCCGTTTATGCGGGTGACTTGGAGCGGTTATGTCGACATATCGACCGTCAACAAATGACACGATAAAAAGTCTCTAAAAAAATAAAAAAAGTTGTTGCCAACTCAATAGTTTCTTGATATATTAATAGTGTCCTTAAGAGAGGACACGACCTGATTCTGTAGCTCAGCTGGGAGAGCGCTACCTTGACAGGGTAGAGGTCGCTGGTTCGAGCCCAGTCAGAATCACTTGGGTGCCAAACCCTCGAGAAACCCACCGGAACATGGGTTTCCGCGAAGCCACTTCTTGCGAGAAGTGGCTCTTTTTTTGTATATTGACATGGCACGAAAGCAATTGGTATATTCCTTTCAATACATAATGAAACGGGGAATGCAACATGGTGCTAACGGGTACACTCGTCAATGCCGCATTGATTGTCATCGGGGCATTGCTAGGTCTCTTATTTCACCGCATTCCGGAGCGTATGAAGGAGACGGTGACTGCGGCAATCGGGCTTGCGGTCATCTTGCTTGGGATTCAAATGGGGATGAAGAGTGAGAACTTCTTGATTGTCATCGGAAGTCTCGTCGTCGGGTCAGCGCTCGGGGAGTGGTGGAAGTTAGATGAATTATTAAATGAAGTCGGTTATCGACTTGAACGGCGACTTGGAAGTCAATCGAGTGTAGCGGAAGGATTCGTAACGGCCACACTCATTTTCGTGATCGGGGCGATGGCCATTATCGGGGCGCTCGATAGCGGGTTGCGTGGTGATCATGACGTGTTGTACACGAAAGGGTTGATTGATGGTTTTACGGCCCTCGTGTTAAGTTCGACACTTGGGATTGGGGTCATGTTTTCAGCAGTTCCAGTGTTACTGTATCAGGGCGGAATCGCATTACTCGCCATTCAAATCATGAAATTCATACCGGAATCGCTCATGGACAGTTTTATTTTAGAGATGACCGCGACCGGTGGGGTCATGATTGTGGCGATTGGTCTGAACTTGGTTGGAATCACAAAAATTCGTGTGGCCAATTTATTACCGGGGATTTTAGTGGTCGCGATGATTGTCACGGTTATACATATGCTGTAAAGAAAAAAGACTGAATTCGATTCAGTCTTTTTTCGTGGTTGCATTCATTGTGGAAGGCTCTTTTCGTAGAGCTTCCGCAATGATTTTATCCCAATCGGCTGCATCGCACGCCGCTGTACAGGTAGGTTCAATTTCACATGTTGCACATTTCCCGCCTTTTGCTTTACGTGTGTAGCGGTAAAGAGAAAATGCGGCATATCCAAAAACAATGAATCCGATGAGTAGGTCAAAGAATGACATGGTATTCCTCCTTACGCAAATCCGAATAAGCGACCGACTTGATAAATGACAAGAGACACCACATAAGCGACACCTAAACCGTATAAACTGGCGAACCATGTCAACTTGGCACTACCCACTTCTCGCCGGATGACAGCGACTGTCGCCAAACAAGGGACATAAAGTAAAACGAAGGCCATGAAGCTATACGCGCTGAGTGGGGTGAAGATTGGTAATAGCGACTCCGATAAATCTGATTCGCCGACCGCATAGATGATTGCCATCGTAGACACGACCACTTCTTTTGCTAAGAATCCGGTGATGAGCGAGGCACCTGCTTGCCAAGTACCGAATCCGAGTGGGACGAGTAATGTGGCAATCATACCACCAATCATCGCCAAGAAACTGTCATTCATCGGTACATCAAAGCCGCTTGGACCTGAATAGGCGAGTAGCCAGATGAACACAGAGCCACCAAAAATAAATGTACCGGCTTTTCGAACGAATCCTTTAGCTTTTTGCCAAGTGCTACGCCATAAGGTAAGTCCTTGGGGAACGCGGTATGGAGGTTGTTCGACGATGAATAAGCTCGTCTGATCTTCAGAGGCCAATGCCTTCGTAAAGATTTTCGCGGCAATCAAGGCAAGGAAAATTCCCAACATATAGAGCGAGAGGACAACGAGTGCTTGATGAGTAGAGAAGAAACTCGCCGCAAACACAGCGTAAATCGGAAGCCGGGCCGAACATGACATGAATGGTGAGATGAAGATGGTGACTAGACGTTCGCGCTCCTCTTCGACCGTTCGAGCGGCCATGATTCCAGGAACGTTACATCCGAATCCGATAATCATCGGGATAAAGCTTTTTCCATTCAATCCGACGAGTTGCATGAAACGATCCATCACGATGGCGACTCGCGCCATATATCCGGAGTCCTCTAAAAATGAGATAAAGAAAAAGAGAACAAAGATTTGCGGAACAAAAACCAATACGCCACCGACACCTGCGATGACACCGTCTACGAGAAGGGCTTTAATGAATGGAGAAGCACCTACAGCATCTAACATCCAAACCGTTCCTGATGTGATCGGACCAGACAATAGTCCGTCTAATAAATCGGAAAGAGGTGCACCAACCCAATTAAATGTCACATGGAATAGCGCATAGAGTACCCCGAAGAAGATGGGTAAACCTAAGATAGGATGCGTCACAACCGCATCGATGCGATCTGTCATCGTCACGTCCTGTGCATTGTGATTTTCAATGACCTGGTGTCGAATCTGTTTCGCCCAATCGCGACGACGCTCAGTGATGTGTGCGTGTGCAAAACGCCCTATAGCCGTTTCCAGTTCTTTTCGGACGGCAACAATCTCTGGAGATGATGCTTCTAAATGGTCGACGACAATCCGGTTGCCTGCTAAATATTGAATTGTAATCCAGCGATCCGTTCTCGATAGACCAGTTAAACGAAGAATGCGTGTAATCGCTTCTTCGGTCTCTGGACCATAGTTTAATTCGAAAGGTTGACGCTTCTCCATTTGAATCGATGAGAGCAAGACGTCACAACCATCACCTGTTCGTGCGGTGATCGGGAAGACATCTACTTGGAGGAGCGTTTTTAATTTGTCGAGATTAACATGCATTCCACGACTTTCTGCGACGTCGACCATGTTTAAACCGATTTGAAGCGGTCGTCCCATCTCTAGAAGTTGCAAAGTAAGTTGTAAGTTACGTTCTAATTGTGAAGCATCGATAATATTGATCATCCCGTCAAATGGTTCATGCAGTAAGAAACGGGAGACAATCGCTTCATCTGCCGAGAGCGGGTCTAAGTCATAGACACCGGGTAAATCAATTAATTGTCCGACTTTCCCATGTAACTGACCGATTTTTTGTTCGACTGTGACACCGGCCCAGTTGCCCACATGTGCGAATGAACCTGTTAATCGATTAAACAATGAAGTTTTGCCTGTATTTGGATTGCCAATCAATGCGATCCGTTGGCTCATGGTACAATCACTCCGATTTTTTCGGCATCTGATCTTCGGATGGCGATAATTTGTTGATGATCCACTTGTTCAATGGTGAGCGGTCCTGAAAAAATAGCTCTGCGCTTCACACGAACCGAGCATCCCTCGTAAAAACCAAGAGAAATCATTCGTCGGCGCAAGCGATCATCAATTTTAGTCAAATCAGATAAAATGACGGTTTGATTCAACGCGACATGTCGTAATAGACTCATAAGTAACCTTCCCCATCTTTTGATAACGATTCTCATTCGCTATCTTATCATGTCAAAAGAGAAAGTGAAATATTGATCATATAAAAAGTTATAAATAATAAATAGTAAGGTCGAGTGAACATAAAAAGAAGTGTAAACGAGTATCGTTTACACTTCTTCAATCGACTCATGATCTTCTTTGGCACTTTCGCGCAAGGCTGAAGCCATCACGTCAGCAAGATTCCGTTCACGAAGCACGCCGACACCACGGTCGGTCGGTCCGCCTGGAGCGGCCACATCGGCAATCAGTTCATTCGTCTCACGTGTTTCATGAGACAGTAACTCAGCGGAGCCTTTCATCGCTTGGGCGACAATTTGACGCGCTGTCTGTTCATCGTAACCGACATCCGTTAGGACGGGCGTCATCGCACCTACGATTTCATAGAAAAAGGCAGGACTGCACCCTGCAGCGGCCATAAAGGCGGACATCGTTTTCGCATCGGTGACGGCCGTTCGACCGACCCGTTCAAAGAGAGAAGTCGCTTTCTCACGGACTGCCTCATCTGTTTCTGGACCAAACCATAGCCCCGTCATCCCGTTCCGTTGGGCGACAGGCGTGTTCGGCATGGCGCAAACAGCTGGTAGCCCTGAAGCCTCTTCTAATTGGCTCGGTTCGATATGTGCAGCGACTGAGACGAGTAGTGGGGTCTTCCATTCTTTTGATTCTACGTACGGGATGACGCCATCAGGTTGCATCGCTAATACGACGATGTCATAGTCGTTAACGTTTTCGTCCTCAACAATTTGAACGCCGAGTTCATCTTGTAGGAAGAGTAAGCGCTCCCGGTCACTTCGGTTTGTCATTGTGATGTGTGTCGGTTCGATGCCCGAGTCGATCCACCCGCGAACGAGCGCCTCACTCATCGATCCAGCACCGACCATTAGTAATTGATTCATCATTCGTCACCTCTTCTTTTCGATTCGGTCAATAGTTATGTTGACTATCATAACAAACATACACTCGAATATCGCCCATCTTGCTCATTTGTAAAGAGATGGAAAACGATTTGACATAGGAATCGACGAACATGACAAACGTTTCAAATCGCGCTATGATGGCACTAATTCAAAAGAGTGAGGCGAAATCGTGTGAAACGTGTACTAGTAAAAGGGATTCAAGGTTACCAGCGTTTTATTTCACCATTAAAGCCGCCAACGTGCCGATTTTATCCGAGCTGTTCGCACTACGGAATCGAAGCAATCGAAAAACATGGGGCTGTCAAAGGCAGTTATTTAACCGCTCGCCGACTCATTCGCTGCCAGCCGTTTCATCCAGGCGGGCTCGATTATGTTCCGGATACATTTGATTGGAAAGCGCCTTTACAACGAGAGAAACCTGAGTCACAGCGAGACGATTGAGTTCGTCTCGCTGTTTTTGTACAGAACAAACAATGAATCAGTTGTTTTAGTACAATACTTTTGCATTGTTCTAAGTATTCTGAAAAAATAGAGGTGTACACTATTTTTCGGGGGAAGGGGATACTTTGTATGGGGCAATCATTTAGTGAATGGGTGAGTACGGCATCCAACTTTGTATGGGGACCACCGCTCTTGATTTTGCTTGTGGGGACAGGCATTTACTTGACGGTGCGTCTAGGTGGGATTCAAATCACCAAATTACCGTATGCGTTGAAATTGGCGTTTTCGAAAAATCAGGATCAATCCTCTAAAGGGGACATCAGTCACTTCCAGGCGCTCATGACTGCTCTGGCGGCGACCGTCGGTACGGGGAATATCGTCGGGGTGTCGACAGCGGTCGTATTAGGAGGACCGGGAGCCATCGTATGGATGTGGGTGTCCGGTTTCTTTGGGATGGCAACGAAATACGCAGAGGCAGTTCTTGCCGTGAAGTATCGGGTCACTGATGAGCGCGGTCAAATGGCTGGTGGACCGATGTACTATCTAGAACGAGGGTTGAATCAACGATGGTTAGCGGTAGCATTTGCTGCATTCGCATCGATTGCGGCGTTCGGTATTGGAAACGGGGTCCAAACGAACTCGGTCGCGCTTGCGCTCAAAACAACGTTTGACGTACCACTATACATATCAGGGATTCTCATTATGATTTTTACAGGAGCGGTCATTCTCGGAGGCGTGCGTTCCATCGGGAAAGTAGTCAGTTACTTCGTCCCCGTCATGATTGCCTTCTACTTAGGTAGCGGTCTTTTAATTATGGTGATGAATTACTCGCTGATTCCGGATGCGTTCGCACTCATCTTCAGCAGTACGTTCAGTGCAGAAGCAATTGGTGGAGGGGCCATCGGAGCTGCCATTCGATACGGGGTGGCACGTGGTGTCTTCTCGAACGAAGCAGGTCTTGGCTCTGCTCCGATCGCAGCAGCGGCAGCGAAAACAGATATGCCGGGTCGTCAGGCGCTCGTCTCGATGACTCAAGTCTTCTTGGACACGCTTGTCGTCTGTTCGGTGACAGGATTGACACTCGTCATGGGTGGTCAAATCGGGACAGGACTTGAAGGGGTCGAATTGACTTCAGCTACATTTGAACTGTTCCTCGGACCAGCCGGCGGTTATATTGTCACAATCGGGCTCGTTTTGTTCGCCTATTCGACCGTGCTCGGTTGGTCGTATTACGGCGAACGCTCCATCCATTACTTGTTCGGACAAAAGTCGATTCTTCCCTATCGGATTGCTTTTGTACTCGTCGCGGGACTCGGTGCCATGACGACGAACTTGAACTTGGTATGGGCGTTATCGGATGTCTTCAACGGCTTAATGGCCATCCCGAACTTGATTGGTCTCTTGTTCTTGTCGGGTGTTGTCATTGCCGAGACGAAGCGTTTCAACCAACAGCTTGAAATTGAAAATCGAAAAGTTTCCTAAACGAAAGGACGCCATCCTTATGAATCAGAGGGTGGCGTCTTTTGTTTTGCTTCTAATTCATCGAGTCGTGCTTTTTGTAAATGATCAAACACTTTTGTGATAAAGCCAACCATGATGCCCACCCCAGTCAATACATATCCGATTGTGAATATTTTTCCGATGTCGGTCTGAGGGGCAAAATCACCATATCCGATGGTAGTCAGGGTGATGACACTGAAGTAAAGTGCGTCCAACCAACGCATCTCCTCGAACCGTGTGTAAAAAAGTGTACCGGATAGGACAGTGAGAAAGGCAAGACTGAATAAGACTTGGAACTCAGGTTCGCGGAGGCCACGCCAGATTCCGCGTACAATTCGACGCAATGTCAGTAAGAACGGCAACATGTCACTCGCTCCTTTCGATATTAGGTTTGTTCGCTAAAAACGGGGGAACATCCTTTATAGTTCGAGAAAAGAGAAAGGGTGAGTTGGATGGGGAAAGTCATACCGAAACAAGAAGGACTCGACCATAGTGTCGATTTTTTACGGGAAGGATATCTATTTGTTGCGAATCGTCGCAAAAGTTTTCAATCAAATATCTTTGAAACACGTTTGCTCGGGGAGCGCGTGATTTGTCTTGGGGGCGAAGAGGCTGCCGAGGTGTTCTATGATGCAGACAAATTCATGCGTCAGAATGCGGCGCCAAAACGTCTATTGAAAACCTTGTTTGGAGAAGATGGGGTCCAAACACTAGATGGTGCGGCTCATACGCATCGAAAACATATGTTCATGTCATTGATGACAAAAGAAAACATAGATCGATTGCTCCGCTTGACATATCGAGAGTGGAACCAGATTGAACGAATGGGAGAGGAGGTCGTCTTATACGATATTGCGCAACAAGTGTTGATGAAGGCCGTATGTGAATGGTCGGGAGTTCCACTTGCGAAAGAAGAAGTTGGGAAGCGCACTGAAGAGATGAGGTTATTATTTGAATCGGGTACGTCTCTTGGTCCCACGTATTTACAAGGTCGGAAGGCACGAAGTTCCGCTGAAGCCTGGATTCGTCAGATGGTAAAAGAAGTGCGGTCGAATCGATTATTGCCGAACGAACATACGGCGCTGTACGAATTTTCGTGGCACCGAGATGAATCCGGAGAGTTATTACCTGAAGACGTCGTGGCGGTCGAAGTATTGAACATTTTACGCCCGACTGTCGCAATCTCGGTGTATGTCCTCTTTACTGTCTTAGCTTTACATCAGTTCCCGGATGTAAAAGAGCAGGTAGAGCGGGGAGAGGTCTCGAAAACAGAATTTGTCCAGGAAGTGAGACGGTTTTATCCATTTTTCCCTGTAGCGGCAGCTCGTGTCAAAACCGATTTTGAATGGGACGGCTATGCATTTTCGGAAGGGACGCTGACGCTTCTTGATTTGTACGGTACGAATCATGACTCCTCTATTTGGACGGAGCCGGATCGATTCGATCCCTCTCGTTTCAAAGATTGGAACGAGAGTCCGTTTAACTTTATTCCGCAAGGTGGGGGAGATGTAGATTTTGGACATCGATGTGCCGGTGAACATGTGACCATTGCAATTCTTGCACAAGTCATTGAGTTGTTTACTAAGGAATACGCATACACGGTCCCGCCTCAAGACTTGAGCTATAGTTTTGTAGACATGCCGAGTCTGCCGAAAAGTAAATTGCGATTGACTCATCTAACTCGAAACCAATAAAAAAGTCGTCTACTCGATGGGAGTAGGCGACTTTGAATTTACTTCGTTTGCAAATTTAGGCGTTTGGAGATGGGACGAATCGAGACCGATGAATCGATCATTCGATTATCCCGTTTCGGTTCATCGGTACATTCAATCTGCCAGTCGGTGTCATGAAGCTCTTTTAGTCCGACGGCGATGTCGTATAGGGAATAGTTCGCATTTCCGTTTAACTGATAGATGCCCGGTCCACGTTTAGTCAAAATTTCAAATAGCGCGTCTGCCGTGTCTGCTAAAAATGAACATGATGGATACCAATGCTCACTCGCTTGGATTACCCCTCGTTGCTTCATCTCGTTCGTAAAATAGTCCATCATATTATTCGATCCGGCCTCATCCCCGATTTGCCATCCGAGACGAACGATTTGAGCACCAGGATTGGCGTTCATAATCGCACGTTCGCACTCACGCTTATACTTTCCATAGTCATCCTCGGCATCTGGTAGCGTATCTGGGGAAATCGGTCCGGTCACTTCATCTGAAAAAATTGAAACCGTGCTCGTGAACAGGAAAGGGATTTTCGCCTCACCACATAAACGAGCGAGCGTCTCGGCCCACTCCACCGCGCCCATACCGATATGTAAAAAGTAGTTCGGTCGGATGCGCTCGATGAATTCTCGCATTTCCTCTTCGTTTGTCGTGGACACTTGCTCGCGATTCCACGCAATCCCTTCAATTCCGTGGCGCTGTAACGTTTCGGCAACAACGGGTGCCACTGTACCGTTCATTCCTGTAAGAATAGCTTTCATTTCGATTCGCCCCTTTCACTCTATATGATGCCACAAAACGAGTGTGGACAAACAACCGATGTGCCGGGCTATGCTAGACTGGATGATGGAGGGATTAATCATGAATATTCGACAAGCAACCAAACAAGATAGTAAACAAATTGCACCACTCATGTATCAAGCGATCCATGAGATTGCGTACACATTGACAGCATCAACGGATACGACTGAGGTATTGGAGCGACTAGCGATGTGGGTAGAGAAACCAAATAACCGCTTGAGTCACGAAAACATCTGGGTGGCGGATTTTGAAGGAGAAGTTGCCGGAATGATCATCTCGTATCGTGGGGATAAGGCAGAAGAATTGGATCGACCGATTCGAGAATGGTTGACGGCGCATGGAAGTGGAGAAGAGGTGGACGTTGAAACGGAAGGTTATGTCCAATACATTGATTCACTGGCTGTCGCAGAAGCGTATGGAGGTCGTGGAATCGGGACGAAGTTAATCGAACACGTTTGTCTCGTTGCGAAAGAACGCGGTGTGCCCGCCGTCACATTGAACGTGGATCAAGAAAATCCTGCGGCACATCGCTTATACACACGTCTCGGCTTCCATAAGGAAAAAGAAATCAACATTTCTGGGGCGAGATTTGACTATATGATCAAAGAAATCAATTCGACTCCTTTCTCAGTCTAAAAGCGGATGCGCAAACTTCTTTTCTCGACTATACTAAGTGCTTGAGGAAAGATATACGTAAAGGAGATACATTATGGAGTGGAAGAACATTTGGCGAGGGATGGCCATGGGGACGAGTGATTTAATCCCTGGTGTAAGCGGCGGTACCATTGCAGTCATTTTAGGCATCTACGATCAACTCATCGAAGCGATTAGCGGCGTATTTAGCCGATATTGGAAAAAATATATCGGGTTCTTGATTCCATTGGCAATTGGAATGGGGACAGCCATTATCGCACTGAGTCGAGTTATTGAATACTTATTGCTGGAGTATTATGCACCGACACAATTTTTCTTTATCGGATTGATTTTAGGGATTATTCCACTTCTATTCGTGGAATTTAAATCACGCGCATCGATTCGTCCGGTTCATGTTATTGCTATGGTTGTCGCAACGATACTCGTTGCGAGTATGGCATTCTTGAATCCGGTTGATTCGTCTATTATGACGGACGTGACGTTCGGGACGGCACTTCTCTTATTCTTCTCCGGTTGGTTGGGCAGCATGGCGATGTTGCTTCCTGGAATTAGCGGTTCATTCGTCTTGTTGTTAATTGGCGTTTATCCAACCGTCATCAGCGCCATCTCAAACTTCAATCTGTTGATTATTGGGATTGTCGGTGCTGGAGTGGCCGTCGGCTTTATTGTAAGTAGTAAAGTCATTCGTTACTTGTTGGCGAATTTTCCGGGAATGACGTTCTCCGTCATCATCGGATTGGTCATTGGCTCACTCGCCGTCGTGTTTCCGGGTGTACCAGCTTCCGGAGTCATGTGGATACTCAGTATCGTCGCATTCATCGCGGGGGTCATCGTCGTCCGATTACTCAGCAAATATTCTGTCTAAATGAAAAAGGAGTCCAGCGATGAGCCGGACTCCTTTTTAATAGATGAAGGGGAAGAGGCGCTTGCGCGTCTTCGACCAGGATTGGTAAGACTGACCGAAATGGCGAATGAGCATACCTTCCTCGATTCGAATGCGGTACAGTAATGCAAGCGAGGTGAGACCCGCACCAATCAAGGCGATTCCCCAATGAATAAAGTATAGCGAGAATCCGAACGTAATCAATAACAACCCTGTGTAAAGAGGGTGGCGTAAGTAACGATACGGTCCCGAGCTGACGAGTTCGTCTTCTGGTCGGACGACGACATGTCGTGTGAATTGATGACGTAAGTGTAAAATCCCCCAATAACGTAACGACACGCCGGCTATGTAAAAAGTAAGTCCGATGATTCGTTGAACTGTCGAAGGCTGTGATTCGAAAACAAGCGAAGAGATCAGAGACAACACGAAGACGCCAATCATCGTCGTCGCTACAAAGTAAAAGCTCTTCCGCTCGACAGCCCCGTCTGTTGCCTCTTTTCGGTTACGAAATTGCCACGTCTCAACTAGCCAAAAAAATGATACGACGATTAATAGGACATCCATCCAATTCATCACGCACATCCTCCCTTTTGATTCATGTTTCATTACCCGACCTACGCATAAGAAAAACCAAATCCATCAGGGCGATATTCGAAAAAAATTGTCAAAGTGACCAAAACAGGTTATCATCTAATGAGAATGATTATCATTTTTACGTATATAGAGAGGAAGGGTGCGACGATGAACGAGGAAGTATTCGACGTGACGATTATCGGTGGGGGACCGGCTGGATTGTATGCCGCTTTTTACAGCGGTTTACGAGGTATGAAGACGAAAATTATCGAATTTCAACCTTTTTTAGGCGGGAAAGTACATGTCTATCCAGAGAAAATGGTTTGGGATGTAGGTGGTCTCCTACCGACGACTGGGGCAAAACTGATCGACCAACTCGTCGAGCAAGGTCTCACCTTCTCTCCGACGGTCCTTTTTGGCGAGAAGGTGGAGTCGATCTCTAAGCGTTCAGACGATTTGTTCGGGATCGACACGACGAACGGTCATCATATTTCCAAAACCGTCATCGTTGCGACAGGAAGTGGGATCCTCAAACCGCATAAGGTTGAAGTGAGCGGAGCGGAGCGGTTCGAATTGTCGAACCTCCATTACACGGTTAAATCACTTGAACGCTTTAAAGGAAAGCGCGTCTTGATATCGGGTGGCGGCAATAGTGCAGTCGATTGGGCGAATGCGCTCGAGCCGATTGCAGAGCAGGTCGTGCTGACGTATCGAAAAGAAGAACTTAGTGGACATGAAGCACAAGTTGAAAAAATTAAACAGGGTCGAGTCGACTGTTGCCCACGATCAAAAGTGACGGATTTGATTTCACACGATGGGAAATCGATTCAACAAGTTCTTTTGACTCATGTCGAAACAGGAGAGACGAGCGTAATCGAGGTCGATGAAGTGGTCATCAATCACGGATATGAACAAGACGCGGAGTTGCTTCGGAACAGCGAATTGCAGGTCGAGATGAAGGATGGGTTTTATGTGAAAGGGAATTCAGGTAGCGAGTCATCCATACCGGGATTGTACGCTGCCGGTGATATTCTCACGCATGAAGGGAAAGTACATCTCATCGCTGGAGCGTTTCAAGATGCTGCGAATGCGGTGAACCGGGCCAAAACATACATTGACCCGAATGCGAACGCTACCGCAATGGTGTCCTCTCATAATGAACGGTTAAAAGAGAAGAATCGTCAAATCATAGAAGAAACCATGATGAAGCAGTAAGAGGACCACTCTTACTGCTTTTCTCTAGGATAATCACAAAGCTCGGTAATCACACCGCCTGAATGACGCGGGTCCATGTAGATTAAGCGTCTACCTTTCGCGGTCGTACGCAGTGTGTCTTCTAAAAAGGTGATGCCATTTTGTTTGTGAGCGGCCATCGCTTCGTCCAAATCGTCGACACGATAGGCGATATGATGAACACCCTTCCCTCGAGCTTTCATGAACCGGGCAATCGGACTCGTCTTACTAGTCGGACGCAACAATTCGATGACATCCTCTCCAATATGAATGACGGCCAATTCGGTCTCGACCCCGATGGTCGTGTTCGTATAGCGGTCCACGAGTTTTCCTCCTAAGACCGTCGTGTAAAATGTGATTGCCTCATCTAAGTCTCGAACGGCAATCCCAGTATGATCGATATGCATGTAAATTCCTCCTTCTGCTTCAGTTTGCCTAAAGTTGAACAAAATGTCACTTCACAACGTTTCAAGCCTATCCGATATAATAGGAGAGGGAGGGACAGCGAAATGAACGGAAAAATCACGATGGGTTTGGTGGGCACTTTCGCCTTTGTATCATTTGTGTTTGGACTCTCGCTTGCGACGTTTGTCGACTATCGCATCAATGAAGAACAGGTTGTCCTTGAACGATTAACGACCCATAAACAAATTGGTCCGACCGAGTTGCTGTCTACCGAGGTCGACTTTCATTTAAATGGGTCGAATTATGCGATTCGTTTTAAAGATGAACCAAATATTACGTATTGGTTCAATGTCGTCGATCGCAAAATTAAGTTCGATCGGATTGAATCGCTCGATTTGAGAGATACGGGGCTTCGGACAGAACTGTTTGAAGCGATGCCGCCTCTAGCGATGGAGTCGACTACTGCTGCAGAATAAAAGACGTCGAATGAACAACTTTTTCCTTTGAGAAAGAGTTGGTTTGCTCGACGTCTTTTGATTGTTTAGGAATAAATCGGGGTCGGTGGTGCCTGTAGTATGTACGTATAACGACAAATACTCGAGATTTGGGCGCCGTGACGACGAAGTGTATAACTCAAATCAGGTTGCAAACTTGTTGCTGAAATATGTGCCTCTTCAATGTATCGGAACATGTAGAAAAATTTTTGTTGAAGGAATGAAATAGCTTCCCGCAATAAAGTCTCGTCACAGTCAACGTGCATCTCTTGTATTGAAATATGGTACATATGTAAGCGTACTTTCATGATTCCAATCACTTGTCGGTTCCACTTCACGGAATAGAACAATGTTTGCTGGCGAACTTCTCGTGCGAATTGTTCATCTGTCATCGAAATGGCACCCGGAAGGAGATGACAATGTTCATTTCGAAATGTGAGCCAATCTGCTCTTCTTGAATAGTCCACCAATTCGAGTGTCCAATTGGTATGGGTTGCTTTCTCGCAAGGGATGAATGGTAGATGATACGTTTTGGTTTGATGAAATACTTGAAACCCTGCTGCTTCATATATTCGATGCTTGTCTTGATTATGAGAATCCTCTTCCTGAAGATAGTACGTAATCGGGTACTTTGTTTCTCGACTTCGTTCATAGATGAAACGATGAAGTAGTCCGCGAAAGACGTGACGATCACCATATGTGGCTTGAGAGAGGCGAATGGCATGATCCGTTTCAAGCTGTTCGTCGTTTGCGACGATTGAAGCGAGTGGGGTATCTCGATTGAGTGCGACGTAGACGTGATGATGCGAGGGAAGGGAGAGAAGCAAAGGGGCCTTGCTTAAAGGATATAGCGACTGAATGGAAATACGCTCATGTAACGGTAATTGCCTGCATTCTACAAAACGTAGCGCTCGTTTCACGAAGAATCCTTCTTTCTTTATCAAATGATAAGTACAAATAAATTGTAAGCGCTATCTTGTATCGTGGGGTGTGGCAGAATGATGAAACCTGACTCGAGAAAAAATCAATTACGTAAGAAAAAGGTTCGAGTAAAATAGAACATATCCGTCCAATACAATGAAATGGATTTCCTTTCATCGTTCATCTGTGAGATTCATCAAATGTCAGCGCAACGAACGGATGAGACGTGCTATACTTAAACACAATGAAAACACGGAGTAGGAGTATATGATGAAATACATTTATCAACTGATTCTGGTTTCTGTGCTTTGGTTGACGGTAACACCGTCTGCAGCCATGGCCGAGACAGAACCGGTCGTCATTCATGAAAATATCATTGTCGAAGAAGATGTAGAAATTCATGAAGGATTTCAATCGCCGAATGAAATGGTGTATTTGTTCGTATTAATTGTGTTGTTATCTGTCATCGGACTTGGCATGATGAACACGATTGAATAACGTGAAAACGTTCACAAAAATGCAATAAGTGATTTGGTAACGGTTACAATCGTTCCCTTATACTTATATGTGTAGGAAGAAAGTTCTGCACCAACTTTCTGTCCTCCTTTTCAAATGAACACCCCTCGTTCATATCATGTATTGGAGTCAATCGATTCTATCGATTGACTCCCTTTTTTTAAAATCGGATTCGCTTTTCTTTAGCAATTCGTTTTAAGCGCTTCGTCTCACTAGTGTGTCCGTGACTCTCTAAAAAGTCGACATATACCCGAAATGGTTCGGAGCGATGAGAAAAGAACGGGATATATTCAGAGAACAATTTTTGTTCCGCTTCTTTCAAATTCCCTTCAGCGACGAGAAGGCGGAGTTCTAACATTTTAAGCGCTTGATAGTTTTCGAGCGCGGTATCCTCTGTTTGGGACTTCTCTAACATCCGATCGCAAAGTTTTAAGAGACGGGAGTGAAGGAGTTTTCTTGTATTGGCATGACTGTGTTCGATGGGTAGCGATGAGAGTAAATCAATTCGTGTAGAATCAACATCTTTTGGCACGTGGAGTGCGGTGTATAGGGCGCGGTCAATCCAAACGGTATCAATCGGGGCATCGAGCTGATAGTAGTGAATGAGTTGCTTGAGCATGGTGACTTGTGAAATTTTTAAAAGGCGAAACGGGTCACTTGTAGAGAAGAGCGGTTCTTCGCCAGCCGATGTAGAGAGGAGGTAAAACATTTCTTCATACATCGTACGTGCTTCTGTGTATTCCTCGGCGTAATGCGCTAAATCGCGAATGATTTTTTTAGCATGAATGTACCAATTTTTTTGGTCGCGTTCTGACATGACTTGATTCGGACGAATGTACAAATGTTCGTACGCAGAATCAACAAACCGTTCAGCCAAGGTGATGGTTTGCGAGAGCGAATGTCGCTCTTCAGAATTTTTTTTCTCTTTATAGCGCGTGAATTGGCTGATCATAAAATCAAAATCTTGATCATCAATCACATCTTTAGGAGTATGACGGTACATTTCGACGAGCAAATCGCGTAACGTCGCCTCGCCATACTGCTCTAACAATACGCGTAACTTTCCGATGCGCATCAGCTCTCCTCCTTTCAGTCAAACTTTTCGTAGGCAATCTCGATTTGGGCAGAAACCAATTATTATTCCTTTCCCGCTTTTCATCTGAAACAACCATTCGCTCTCATGCTTAAGACGGATTTTCGTAAGAAACGTTGTCAGATGATGGCTGGTTCGGGATAATAGAGAAAAATTGATAAAGTTGAGGATCATAATGATGAAAGATGAACAACATTTATCGCGTGTCGAACGTAGAAAGCGCGAATTAGAACAACAAGAAATCGAATCGTCTCGTGTGGACCACGGTGAAACGGACGAGCCCTCTATACGTGCACAATCTGAACAACAGCGTGAACGGGTAACACGCCAATCAGAACATCCCTTTTTAAATGAACAAACCCAAGAATCGCCAAGGACGAAAAATGGGACGGCAAAGTCAAGTCGGAAACGACTGCCCCGGGTTTCATTATTTTCGAAACGGAAATCATCTCGACCAAAATCTCGACAGACGACGAAACCATCAACACCATCTACCCCTGCTAAACGAGAAATAGATCATTCGTCTAAACAACCATCGAAACGAAAGCGTAAATGGAAGGGGAAAGCTGCCCTTTTCTTACTTGCAATGCTACTGATTGTTGGATATTTTGCGACTGCTCCATTTACATTCCTCATTATGGGGAGCGATGCGCGAGTAGGAGAATCGTTGTCGGGATCTCGTACGGACTCCTTGCAGTTGATGGAATTCGTACCACGCTCTGGTACTGTTCAGAATGTATCGATTCCACGTGATACGTATACAGCGATTCCATGTGAGCCTGAACGGGAAGGTGATAAAATCACGCATGCGTTCGCGTTCGGAGGTGCAGAGTGTACGATTGGTGCCGTGGAAGGGCTGACCGACGCCTCGGTCGATGGACAGGTCGTCATCACGTTCGAATCATTCATGGAATTGATTGATTTGATTGGTGGGGTAAATGTCACGGCAACGCATTCGTTTAGCGAGAAAGGGTTCAACCAGACGTATGAGTATACGGAAGGTGTTTCCTATGCGATGGATGGAGACATGGCATTGGCGTATGCGAGACATCGTAAATCGGATACGGATGGAGCACGTTCGAATCGTCAAACGGAGGTCATGACAGCTGTCGCTGAAAAACTGGCAAGTCCTTCAGGATGGACAAAAATTCCGGCGACGTATCGCTTCATGAAAGAAGAAATGGGACTTGAGATGAACGTCTTGCAAATGGCATCTGTCGGATTGACGATGATTTCGAATCCTGAGGTGAATAAGATGCAAGTCGAGGGTCAAGATGCTTATATCAATAACGTGTATTACTATGAACCGTTAGAAGAGAGCGTGCAGGCGATTCGAGACGCCCTTGATTTATCTGTCTGGGGTACTGTCAGATAATTTTAAGAAAAGGGTTTGATTCTGACTTGAAAGAGGAAATTTAAACAAATGAACTACTCTTTTGAGGAGGGAAATTTGAATGAAAGTTTTAGTCATTGGAGCAACAGGAAAGATCGGGAAACGTGTATTGAAAAGCCTGGCGAAAACCCATCAAGTGACCGCTTTAATTCGTTATCCTGAACTACAAGCAGAGTACGAGAAAATGGGTGCACACGTATTGACGGTTGATGTCGAGACAGAACTCGAGAAGAAAGTACATGAGGCGACAAGTGGACAAGATGCCGTTATTATCGCGGCAACTGCTGGCGCGGATGGTTCGAGCACTGAAATTGAACTGCTTGACCGAAACGTTGCGATGAATGCCATCGATGCCGCTAAGAAGGAACGGGTACGTCATGTTGTCTTACTCAGTGCCTATGGCGCTGATCAACCGAACGCTGCACCGAAAGAACTCTTTAACTTTCTGTCAGCTAACAATGCCGCTGACGAGTATATCGAACATAGCGGTTTGAACTATACGATCATTTGCCCAGTGACCATTGTTGATGAACCGAGTAAAGGTTCAATCGAAGCATCAGAGGACTTGAGTGATGCGGATGGTGCGACGATTTCCGAAACCGATGTCGCGACTGTCATCGCAGCGTCTCTCGACAACCGAGGTCTGTACGGTCGCCGAATCGAAATCAAGTCTGGTAGCACACCGATTAATGAAGCGCTCGACTTTGAAGGGCGTGGAGAGGTTGCGAACGGCGGAAGAACGACATTACGTCGACCTCAACGATCATAATGAGTTGAGGAGAAGATGATATGGAACGGAAACTTTATAAAGACCCAAACAATAAAATGATTGCTGGTGTTTGTTCAGGGCTTGGAAACTATCTAGGGGTGGACGTCACCATTATGCGAGTCCTATTCGTGGCGATGGCGCTTCTCGGTGGCCCGGGACTCCTCATTTATATCATTCTGGCACTCATCATGAAAAAGCCGGTGTCAGAATATGAAGCCGAACAAGACGATCGCTTCTAAATCAAAAATCAATCCGACAAGACGTCGGATTGATTTTTTAGTTTTCCATATATAATGTATAACTCGCTTCGAACGTTTCGTTTGGTGGGAGGAGTTGGATCCCTTCTTTGTGTAGGAAATCTTTTCGATGGCCTTTATAATCCGCATGTCCGAACCAAGGTTCCAAACAGACGAACGGAGCGTCTTTCTGCGGCGGAGACCAGATGCCGAAATGCGTGAAAGAGGGACTCTCCATCACGATGGCTGCACCGGTTGGTTGATGTCGGAGTGCAGCATACTCAATTTTCTCAAAAATGAGTGCATCGTCGTCAAATAACGACCGAGTGAGGGGGATATACTGACGCTCTCCGAGTGGTTGATACGCGCCTGTTAAATAAGGGCCCTCGAGCAAATAGCGATCGAGGGAGCGGATTTCGCCGAAATCGATCACGTAGTCTTCAAATGTCCCGCCCATGAACGGAATATTGAATGCAGGATGACCACCGATGCTAAACGGTAACGTCGTTTCGCCCGGGTTATGGACGCGATACGTCACAATCACTTCTTCGCCCACAAGTTGATAGGACACGGTCAGTGTGAATGGGAATGGATAGTGTTGACGTGATTCCGATGTATCGTTCAATGTGAAGCGGACCGACGTGGCAGTCGAAGATTCGACCTCGAACATAGCGTCCCGAGCGAATCCGTGTTGACTCATCGTATAGGTGTTTCCCTCATATACATATTGATCATCGAGCAATCGACCGACAATCGGGAAGAGGATCGGGGCTTGTCGTCCCCAATAGGTCGGGTCCCCTTGCCATAAGAGTTCAGTTCCGGATACTTTCCAACTCGTCATCTCAGCACCTTGTGCCTTTAAGGTTATCTGTATTTTCTCGTTTTGAAGTTGCACAATCCATACGCTCCTTTACGGGTTTATGATAAGTTAAGTGTAGAAATCTTAAGTAAAACAAACAAGGGGTAAATGATGCGCTTACAAAGAATTGGTATTGGAACGCTGATCCTTCTATTGATTGCTGGCCTCGCATATAAAGGCTACGAGGAATATATGATGACACAAAAGAAAGAAGAAGCGGTTCCGATTGTCCAAAATGAATCGGTATTAGGAGGACTTGAAGTGGGGCAACAAGCCCCGGACTTCACTTTGAATACGTTAGATGAGGAGAATTTGACCCTTTCTGAGTTCCAAGGACAGCCGGTCGTCATTAACTTCTGGGCCTCTTGGTGTCCGCCATGCCGGGATGAGTTTCCTGAACTCGTATCGTTTGAAGAAGCGACAGGCATCCCAGTACTTGGCGTGAACGTCACCAAAAATGAGCGACGAGGAAAAGAGGACGTGGAGGCATTCCTAGATGAGTATCCCGTTGATTTTCCGATTTTGCTAGATGAAGAGGCCGCTGTCGAGCAACAATATCGCGTTGTCGCATTACCGACGACGTACGTTCTAGATGCAAAAGGGATCATCGTGGCGAAAAAAACGGGTCCGGTAGACGAGGCATGGCTTCAGCAACAAATCGACGACATCTCAGAATGATTCATTCGAAAAAAAGCTGAACGAACTGCCCGGTTAGAGAGGGCAGACCGTTCAGCTTTTATAGTGTTGCTTGATCAATGCGTCAAAGTTAGGGGTCATATCTTCTTCAAGATAGTAATGATGGTTGTCTCGAATGATTGTATCACCAACACGTGCTTCGGATGGTAGGAATCGTCTAGGGATGAAACTTGAGCCGTTGTTCCATCTCAATACGGCATATTTTCCCTCGATTCGTACCAATGTACCGTACTTAATCATACCTCTTCCTCCTCGACGAGCAGCTTCTGTCTCTTTTTATCCTTACATCATGTATTCCCAAATTCCACAAAAGCTACACATCTTTACACGTGTCTGTCTAATCACTATAGGGACGTTGTATCAAAAAACGATAGAGGTTAAATGCGGGAAATGTGAAGAAAGTTTGAAGAAAACGCTTTCTTTTTTTGAAATGGTCTTTTATAATGAAACCACGGGGTGATTATGACGAAACTGTGAACAATGGGGGGATGGTCATGTTTTCTTCTGCAATGATTGGGTTACTCGCTCTGACGGGAGTAACGATCTATGGGGTTGACCGTATGTTCACGGTCCGCTCAGAACGCGTCACAAAGAAATAGGTCTACATAGGGGGAAATCGCAACGTCTTGGGGAGACGTTGCGATTTTTTTATACGTCTTGTTGACGAGACCGACGATCGGTCTCTTTTTGTTCCACCATCTTTCGATTCCGCTCATGAACACGGTCAAAAAAAGCGTGCTCTGGCCATGCGGAGGACCAATGACGTTCTTCGGGGAGTGCCAAGATATATTCTTCCGCCGCACTCAATCTCTCAATCATGTGACTCCGGCTGTCGCACAAATCGCCGTGCCCTGGTACGAACCAGCGAATCTCATGTTCGTAGATGAGTGATTGCAAGGTTTGTAACGTGTCGAGATAGGCGGTTGGGTCGTGTTCGATAAAAGGTGGCTCGACATTAGACCCATAATCTCCACAAACGAGAAGATTCATGGATTCGATGAGAACCGACATATGTGTCGCGTCATGGCCCGGTGTAGAGAGGAAGGTCACGGGCACTGAACCGATTAAAAGCGTTTGATCGGGTTGGATGACCAAGTCGATGTCCGGTTTTTGAATCGGGTGATCAATATAATATTGTTCATAAAACTCGCGAATCTCATTTAATTGGTCAGATGAGTCTGCATCGACGAAAGCCTGTGAGGCAATCGTTGTGGCATCTGCAAAGCCGTAAGCTCCGATGATGTGGTCAAAATGATGATGTGTGAAGATGACATAAAGCGGCCGATTCCGACGGTGTAATTCGATGTCACGACGGATTGTCGCAATTTCTTCGGGGAGCCAGGTCGGGTCAATCAACAAAAGGGCATCTGGTGTATCGATGAGGGTCGATGTCGTTCGCATCAACGCGCTTTCGTATACGGTAAAGGATTGCAGCTTCGCTTGAATCAATGGAGTTCCTCCTTGTCTGTATGGATTCAATCACTCTTTTCCCCAAAACAATAGACGGAACAACAAAAAAGCAGAAAGTCGTGTGACTTTCTGCTTTTTGCAAGGTCTCAACCGTGCAGTGTATGTGTGCGAGATACTCTCGCGTATATGTCGATATTGGAGCGGGTGAAGAGAATCGAACTCTCGTCATCAGCTTGGAAGGCTGAGGTTTTACCATTAAACTACACCCGCATCAAAGAAAAAATATGGAGCGGGTGAAGGGAATCGAACCCTCGTCATCAGCTTGGAAGGCTGAGGTTTTACCATTAAACTACACCCGCGAAACGTATTAACTCTTAACGTTACTTTGATATAATAGCATATACGATGGAATTTGCAAACCCTTTTTTAAAAAAACTTTTTAGGTTGCAGAATCCTATTCACAACGCAGATAATAGAAAAAAGGGGAGAAATGAAATATGAGTGAGCGAAAATCATATTTACGACTGATGGGTGAAGGGTTTCGAATGTTGAAACAATCGAAACAAACGAACACGACGGTGTCTCTCCGAAGTTGGACGTTTTCGATCCATCATGAACAAGAATGGCAGGTTGTGTTACGAACGAATCGAATCAAGTGGGTCGGATTACCAAGTATGACGTTTGAGATTCATCCGGATATGATTCAAATAGGAGATCTTCGAGTCACCCGTCACGCACAATCGAACGAAGTACGTTTGACAATCGATGAAGAATGGGGATTGGAAAATAAGGTTGTTTGTGACAACCTAGAATGGGAAACGTTCGTCGATGCGCTCAAACAAGTGAAGGGGGAGTAAGCGTGAGTGGAGAGAGGTTGTATCGGATGGAAGCCGAGGCTCGAGGGAGTGCTTGGCGTGCCCGGGTTCTAACAGGAATTCAACGATTTCGATTTTATAAAGGGGAATTGCTTGCACCGACAAACCGACCGTATGTCGTGTTAAGCATCTCGCAAGATGAAGGAGCCCTGCCAGATTTAATTGAGACCGATATGGGTATCCTCTTGATCCATGAGCGGGTGGGACCTATCTTTATGAATGTCTGTCCGTATGACGTTCAGCTCGTTCGTGTCGAGCTTCATACGAGTACCGGGAAAACCGATCGTTACTGTGCGCTGAACGTCCTCCGCCGCTTTGAAATCGAATACCTTGAACATTCAAACGAATATCGTCCGCTGAGTGCGGATCGACTCTATTTCCTATCCAATCAAACTGTCCGCATGAACTTATTTGGACATATGATCGCCCAAGACGTAAATAGCCAACGTCTTTACGTGACCGAACGCTTGAAGTACGCGCTTCAAGCTAAAATGGTCACAGGGCTGGCATTCAAGCAAGTAAAGGAGAAAACAGCATGAAAGAGTACGAAATTGATGGGTGGTTCCGCCTGACGTATCCGGAACATTATGAATACAGCGAAGAGGAAGACTATGTGAGTTTTTACTCGACGGAAGCGGATGCGCAAGGGACGCTTCAAATCTCAATCTATGAATCAGAAGATTCGCAAGAACCAAAACAATCCGCTATGAGCGAATTGAATACGTTCTTAGGCGAATTTCCGATTGATGTAAAGATTGCTCCAAGTGTCACGACTGAAACGAGTGATATGACAACGGCCTACGCAAGTGGGATTGAAGATGGGATGCATTTAGATGTATGGTCCTTGACCGATGGGAAACGGCTCTTATTCTTAACTTACGTAGCCGATCAGGTGACCGATGAAAAGATGGAAATCGAGTCCATTATCGATTCGATTGAGTGGACATAAAAGGAGACACGACGCCAACGAGGCGCGTGTCTCCTTTTTTACTGATATTTTGGTACATCGAAGTTGAGTGTGTAAGCATCAAGTGATTGATAGATATTATAGATGCTTGTCGTTTGTTTTGCGGCCCATCCGATATCCGTTGCATATTGGTGCGTTCCTGGTGAAGAAGGATTGAAGCGCATCTTATACAGCGTATTTTGTTTATATGTCGGGTGATTGATATAGCTAGCCCCAATCCAGTAAGCTCCTCCGATAATCGCTTCTTTAGGAGAGAACCACTTTTGTTGGAAGGCGTATTTGGCGCCGTTTCCAAGAGGGTTGCTATCTGTTGCTTGAATACCGTACATATTATAGACGGTTGCGGCAACAGGACGTTCCGGATAAATCCGATTCCCACTCGAGTTAATTAATGCATTCCCATCTTTATCGACAGGAACTCCTTTTGCGAGAAGGGATGTACCATGTCCAGTTTCAAGGATGGCATGCGAGAGAAGATACACTTCGTTCACGCCATACATACTAGCCGCATCAACGAATGCCTGACCTTGTCCGCTGAGCGTTCCTTTTGATGTGAGGACCTTGTTCAATGTTGTCGCAGTTGTCCCAGCGCTCTTCGATAAATCTAAGAATTGATAGAATGATCGAGAGTTTGCATCAATCTGGCTAGGATCGACGTATGGAAGAAGATCATCAACTGATGCACGACGCCAAGTGTTATCAAAGACTCGGATATTGTGTCCGGCCGGTCGTTTATACGAAATCGTATAGTATGTGCCGGATTGACCTGTAATCGTAACGGTTTCGCCTGTATTAATTTGACCGTACGCATGAGATGTTAAAATTGGACGGCTCAAAATGTTGGCGGTTCCGACGACTGAACTTGGTGTCACGTAACCGGTCATCGTGCCGTATTTTACTTTATACCAAACGGTTGACCCGGAAGTATAACGGTCAACGTATTGAATTGACGCACCATATGGAATGGTGACGAGCGAGGACGAGCTTGAAGAGGCTGTCATCTTCAAAGCGGTTCCTAACCCTGAGACAACAGTCATCTCAGATTTCACAATCTTTCCTGTCGATCCGTTGACACTTACCCAAGCACGAGGTAGGTAGGCTTCATCGTATCGATGTGCATCCGTTTGGGCGAATTGAGCCACTTGACGGTCTGCCATCTGACGAACTGTCATCGGATAACTAGTATACGAAACTTTTTTCGTGATACCTGTCGCAGGTGGGGTCGTTGTGACAGGTACGACGTAATCGGTATGAATATAGTTGCCGCTATACGTACCACTTGTAAGAAGTGCCCAGTCTGAACCGACAATTGGTTTGATGTTGACAATCGTTCCCGTACTTAACGTTCCGACTTTATTTGCTGTTGTCACTTCAGGCGTCGAACGAACGTTGAGGGGCTCGTTCCCATCTACATAGATACGAACTTGACGTTCTTCTTCGTATTGTTCGTCTGACGGTACTGTTTTCGAGAAGTAGTCCGCCGTCGCATAACCTGTAATCGGACCGTATTCGATTTTAAAGAATCGTTCCGTGAGACCAGGTTCCGACACTTGTTGAACTTTCGTGCCGAATGGAATGACCGCAACCTTCACTTTTTCAGCATCCGAGCGGTTGTATAAAACGACATCACGCGTTGTATAATAATCTGTTTTCACCACGACCTCTGGATCTTTTAATGAAAAGTGACTAGAACCTGCATATCCTGTTTTTCCGTCATAGCGAATCTTGAACCAAGAACTAGAAAGACCGCTTTGTGAAAGCTGTTCTACTTTTGCACCAAATGGAATTGTGGCAATCTTCGTCGCTCCGGCTGCAGACGAACTATACATCGCTACATTTCGAATCGCAAAGTATGGTGTGATCGTCACTTCTTCAGGTGCCTTCGTTGAAAAATGACGAGCGGCAGCGAAGCCGGTGACTCCATCATATTCAATTTTGAACCAAGAGTCCGATAAGTTGGCATCCGATACTTGGACGACTTTTGTTCCTTCTTGAATCGTGCGTAGACGAGCTGCTCCGGAAGCGGATGACTCATATAACACGAGGTCTCGAACCGCATAATAGGTTGTTTTGACGACGGCTTCAGGTTTTGATGTCGAGAAGTTACGCGCGGCCGCATAGCCGACCGTGTCCCCGTATTGGACTTTATACCAAGATGAACTCAATCCGTTCACGTATACACGCTTTACTTCTGCCCCAAGTGGAATTGTTGCAATTTTTGATGCACCAGTTCCTGAACTATTGTAGAGCGCGACATTCTTCACCGCGTAATATGTCGTGACTGCTTCTGGAGCAAGCGAAGTCGCGGTAAAGTTACGTGCTGGTGCATAACCGACAAGTGAACCGTATTCGAGTTTATACCATGAACCCGTCGCGCCTAATGAATCGAGGTAAGTGACTTTCGCACCTTCTGGAATCGTTGCGATTTTAGACGCACCTGAACCGGTCGAATCGTACAAGACGGCAGTTGTCGAAGCGTAAAACGAAGGACTTGTTTCGCTGAAGTATCGTGCTGCCACATATCCTGTATATGTACCAAATTGTACTTTATACCAAGATCCTGTCGCCCCGTGAGTAGATAGATGCGTCACGAGTGATCCTTTTGGGATGACTGTTTCGATTGAAGCGGACGTTGACATGGAAGAACGAAGATTGACGTTCATTTCAGCTACATATAATGAAGCGGATGTAGTAGAGGCTGTTGTCATAGATGAACCGATTGTCAAATACGTAGAAGAAACGTATCGTTTTTGACCTTCGAAGTTGATTTGTGCCCATTCATCGTTGACGGTGTATACATCTACCGTTGTTCCTTCCGTTAATTTGCCGACGATTGAAGACGATGTCGACGAATCAGACCGTACATTTAAAATGGGTGTGTTGACTGTTCCTTCGGATGTTGCTGCATATGATTGGAGTGGTGCGAGAGTGCTCAGTATCGTTCCTGAGACAATCGTGGCTACTCCTAATCTTGAGAGTGTCGATTTCAATATGTTACCCCTTTCGGATGAGAGAGCATGATTAAATTGATTGCGGTCTAAGTATAACGTACTTAAAAAATGGAAAGAAGAAGTAGAATTACAAAAAAGGTAAATGCTTAAAATAATTTTTCTAAAATCAGGTAAATGAAAAATCCCCTTATAAAAGGGGATTAAGTAAATTAATGGATTCTGTTTTGCTTCATCCAAGCAAGAATATCTGACCATACTTGTTCGCGGTGTGCTTCACGAAGGATTTCATGTCGAGCATTGTCGTAAGTGACGACTGCGAGCTCGACATCCGCATTACGATATTTCTTAATGATTCCGTTCAACCCTTCTCCGTCATGCGTGACAGGATCGTCCATTCCGGCAACGAACAGAACTGGAAGAGACTTCGGATGTTCATGAATCCGTGCAGACGTGGTGACATCTAATGAAGCGCGTGTCACTTCATGTAAAAAACCGAGGGAAGGCAAACCGCCACAATTTGGGTCGGCGAGATAGGAGTCGACTTCGTCTGGAACACTTGAAAGCCAGTCGCTATCCGTTCGAGCAGGTAAAAACTTAAGATTATAACGTCCGAATAACAGTCGTTCAAAAAAACGAGATTGGTGTGTTTCGTGTGTTCGTTTCATCGCGGTAGCAATTAAGCGATGCCCGAGTTCGCCTGCAACTCCTGGATGAGGAGGCGGGGCGACGACGACGATTCCGGATAAGGCGTGCCCCATGACTTGACCGAGCTTTCGAACGAGAAGAGAACCGAAACTATGACCTATTAGATATGTCGGACGATCATCCTCATATTGACGGATGAGGAACTGTGCATCCTCAACAAGTTGTTGGAATCCCGTTCCTGGCGTGAGATGCCCATATGTGCGTTGGTCATGAGCGCTTGTACCCGCACCACGCAAGTCACACACAAACACATCATAGCCATTATCTGCCATAAACTGTGCAAACTCAATATATCTTTCATGATGTTCGAGCATCCCGTGAAACATGAATATTTTTCCAATCGATTGCTCTGCCTGAACGTGCATCACTTCTGTTTGATACCCGTCAGGATACGTCAACTCCGATACGATCATGTGTCATCCCCCTATTAGAAAAGGCCGATTGCTTTTCCGGATTCGTCAATTCCCATATTGAGAGCTGCTGGATGTTTCGGTAACCCAGGCATCGTCAACACGTTGCCTGTTAAGGCGACGAGGAATCCTGCTCCCACTGAAGGTTTTAATTCGCGAACAGTGATGGTGAATCCTTGTTGATAACCGAATTTTGAAGGGTCGTCTGAGAGGGAGAACGGTGTCTTCGCCATACAAATGGGAAGGTCCGACCAGCCGTTCGCCTGAACATCTTGCATTTGCTTTTGTGCTTTGGCGGTAAACACGACGTCTGCAGCACCATATACTTCTCTCGCAATGGTTTTAATCTTTTGTTCGATCGAATCGTTCAACTCATACAGAGGCGTAAGTTTGCTTTCGTTCGACTCGACGGCGTCAATGACCGCTTCGGCTAACTGTCGACCACCAAGTCCGCCGTTTGCCCATACTTCGCTGAGCGAAGCACGAATACCGTGTGCCGCACACCAATCAAGAACGGTTGCAAGTTCCTCTTCTGTATCTGAATTGAAACGGTTCAATGCGACGACCGTAGGTAGTCCGAGTTTTTTCATCGTATCGATATGTTTGGCGAGTAATTTCAATCCTTCTCCGACTGCACCGACATTCTCGATGTGAAGCTGATCTTTTGAAACGCCACCGTGCATTTTTAAAGCGCGAACGGTTGCGACGAGTACGACCGCATCCGGATTCAAATCACCGACTCGAGATTTGATATGACAGAACTTTTCTGCCCCGAGATCGGCACCGAACCCAGCTTCCGTCACCACATACTCCCCAAGCTTTAATGCAGTCTTCGTTGCAATCAATGAATTGCATCCGTGCGCGATGTTTGCGAACGGTCCGCCGTGAACGAGTGCAGGCGTTTGTTCGAGCGTTTGGACGAGGTTCGGTTTAAAGGCTTCCTTCAACAGTAACGTCGCCGCCCCGGCCGCCCCGATTTGTTCTGCCGTGATTGGTTCTTTTTGATGGTCATAGGCGACTACGATTCGCTTGATGCGTTCTTCGAGGTCGTCCAATGAATCGGCCAGACAGAGAATCGCCATGATTTCCGAAGCGACGGTAATATCAAATCCGTCCTCACGAGGGACTCCGTGAGCAGGACCACCGAGACCGACCGTGACATGACGAAGTGCGCGGTCGTTTAAGTCAAGGACACGCTTCCAGACGATATGTCGGACATCGATCCCAAGGTCGTTTCCTTGATGCAAGTGATTGTCAATCATGGCACTGATCGTATTATGGGCCGATGTGATCGCATGCATATCACCTGTGAAGTGGAGGTTGATGTCTTCCATCGGGAGAACTTGACTGAAGCCACCACCAGCAGCGCCACCTTTTAGACCCATCGTCGGACCGATTGAAGGTTCGCGCAGACAGACGATTGCTTGTTTATCCAACTGGTTCAACGCTTGTCCGAGACCAACTGTCACCGTCGATTTTCCTTCACCAGCTGGTGTCGGATTGATCGCTGTGACGAGAACGAGTTTTCCGTCTTCCTGCGTTTTCACACGTTCGAGGACATCGTATGAAAGTTTAGCTTTATATTTCCCGTAAAGATCTAGATCATCTTCACGTAATCCGATTTTTGCTGCGATGTCTTTAATCGGCAAGGTTTTGGCTTGTTGGGCAATCGTAAGGTCAGATAATGGTTTCGTTGTTGTCATTCAAAAAGTCCCTCCGTTTATCGAACGATATCTTTCTATTCTCTTAAAATCATTCGGAAATTTCGGATTAAAATATGAATCAAGGCAAATCATATTTAATCCGTTCGTATTATCATTGATTTTATCATAACTCATCACGCCTTCAAATTCATTCATTCCGTTCAATATTTTCCACCCTTTCCGTCAAATGTATCCGTTTTCATTAAGGGTTTGACACGATACAGTGATAGTGGAGGCGATACACATGACTGAGACTACTAAACGGACGAAACGCAGAGGGAATTGGAAGAAACCTGCGAGCTTTATAGCATTTGTTGGACCTGCTTTTCTGGCATTTGTCGCAATCGTACTCATCCCATTTTTTAATGGCATTTACTATAGTTTCACTGATTGGAACGGCGTGACCGGAGAACTGAACTTTGTCGGATTGGATAACTATCATCGCTTGTTCTTTGAAGATGAGCAGTTCCGCGCTTCTTTTTGGATTACGACGAAATATACGCTTGTGTCTGTCCTATTGACGAATATCGTCGGTTTCTCATTGGCGCTATTATTGACGATGAACATTAAGACGCGAAACTTCCTACGCACAATTTTCTTCATGCCGAACTTGATCGGTGGCTTAATTCTTGGGTTCATCTGGCAGTTCATTTATGTAAAAGGATTTGCCTCGATCGGTGCGTTGACGGGGTGGAGCCTGTTCGAATTACCATGGCTCGGAGATGCGCAAACGGCATTTTGGGGAATCGTGATTGTCGCCATCTGGCAAGGTGGCGGGTATGTCATGGTCATCTACATCGCGGCGCTACAAAACGTGCCGACTGATTTGATGGAGGCGGCACGAATTGATGGGGCGAATCGGCTTAAGATGCTCCGCCATATCACGCTACCGATGATTATGCCATCGATTACCATCTGTTTGTTCCTGACCATCTCTTGGTCATTCAAAGTGTTTGATACGAACTTGTCGCTCACGAATGGTGGACCGTTCAAATCGACCGAGATGTTAGCCTTAAATATCTATACGGAGTCTTTTGTGAATAATAATTATGGTCTCGGGTCAGCGAAGGCGGTCATCTTCTTCTTGGTCGTGGCTGCGATTACGGTGACGCAAGTGTACGTGACGAAAAAACGGGAGGTGGAAGCATGACGACGGAAAAATTGGAACATGTCGAGAGAAACGTAGAGAAGAAACCGAAGCGCATCCCGCAGCGTCCACTTCGCCCGGGAACGTATTCTTGGAACCTTGGAATTATTGAGCTCGTCGCCATCTTGCTCGGACTACTCTATTTGGTCCCGTTCTATTACGTTGTCGCCAACTCGTTCAAATCGATGGCTGAAATCTTTACGAATACGTCCGCCTTACCGAACGAGTGGTTGACCTCAAACTATACAGAAGCATGGGAAGCGATGAATTATGGACGTGTCTTTTTGAACTCCCTTCTCATCACGGTCGGAGCGAATGCGGTCATTGTCATCTTCACCTCGATGGCGGCATGGAAACTCGTTCGGACGAAACATTGGGTTTCCACAATGATCTTTTTCTTGTTCGTGGCAGCGATGGTCATTCCGTTCCAGTCCATCATGATTCCGCTCGTGAAAGTTTCGAGTATCCTCGGTCTGTTGAATAGTCATTGGGGCCTGATCGTCATGTATCTAGGGTTTGGGTCTGGTATCTCAGTGTTCCTCTATCACGGATTCATGAAGTCGATTCCTGAGGAGATTGAAGAAGCCGCCATCATCGACGGTTGCTCGACATGGGGTGTCTTCTGGCGCATCGTCTTTCCACTTCTCAAGCCGATCACGGTGACAATCGTCATCTTGAACAGTCTATGGATTTGGAATGACTTCTTATTACCATCGCTTGTTCTTCGTGATGTCGAGTTACGGACCATCCCGCTCGCGACATTCTATTTCTTTGGACAGTACACGAAACAATGGGATTTGGCATTAGCAGGTTTAGTGTTAGGAATCGTTCCCCTTCTGGTCTTTTTCTTCGGCATGCAAAAGCATATCATCAAAGGGATCACAAGCGGTTCGATTAAATAACCCTCCCAAGGGAATCCTCCGTTCGCTACACGGAGGATTATTTTTTTTGAAAAAAATCGTTGACATTAATCTGAATATTTATAATAATGAACTCAATTCAATTGTGAACGACGTCGAAAGGACGAGTACACGAAGGTAGTGAGCTAAGCGATCCGGGGGTGGTGTGAGCCCGGTCTTAACCCTTCGTCGAAAAACTTCCTGGAGTCGCTACCCGAACGCTTTGCCAGTAGACGTAGCCGGACCGCTCCCCGTTATCGGAGTTACGAGATGATTGTCTCGAAAAAGTGAGTAGATTCGTCTACTAATTTGGGTGGCACCGCGGAACCGAAGTCTTCCGTCCCATGTTCGATGGGAATGGAGGGCTTTTTTTCATGGCTTCATTTTCAAATATTCCACAATTGGAGGAAACGGAAAATGACAACAGCAACAAGCACGATGAAAGAAAGACAGCAGACGATTGCAGCAGTAAAGGCACTCTTTGAGGAGAAAGTCTCACGTGAACTCGGACTGATTCAAGTACAAGCACCGCTATTCGTCGAATCGGCGAGTGGGGTCAACGATCACTTGAACGGTGTGGAGCGTATCATTCAGTTTGATACGATGTATCCGGGACATGAACTTGAAATCGTTCAGTCACTCGCGAAATGGAAACGTGAAGCGCTCGGTCGTTACGGATTCGGTGTCGGTGAAGGATTGTACACTCAGATGCGTGCCATTCGACGCGACGAAGAACTCGACGCGACACATTCTTTATTCGTCGATCAGTGGGACTGGGAACGAGTGATTGCTCGAGAAGAACGGACGATGGAATATTTGAAAGCAACGGTGGAGTCGATTTACGCTGCGCTCCGTGAAACAGAAGCGGAAGTAGAGAAAGCGTACGGTGTTGAAGCGATTCTTCCGGAAATGATTCATTTCATCACGAGTCAGGAGTTGGAGGATACGTATCCGACGATGACGCCGAAAGAACGTGAAACGGCTATCTGTAAAGAGTACGGTGCGGTCTTCATCTCACAAATCGGAGATCTTCTCGCTTCAGGTATGAAACACGATGGACGAGCGGCAGACTATGATGATTGGTCGCTTAACGGAGACATTCTCGTGTGGCATCCTGAGCTCGAGTCAGCATTTGAACTGTCATCGATGGGCATTCGTGTCGACGAAGTGGCACTTGATGCGCAACTGAAGAAAGCAGACGCGGAAGAGAAGCGCGCGTACCCATTCCATCAAGGAGTGCTCGAAGGAACGCTTCCTCTTACAATCGGGGGCGGAATCGGACAATCGCGTGTCGCAATGTATCTGTTGCGCGCGCGTCATATCGGAGAAGTGCAAACATCGGTTTGGCCGCAAGAAGTCATTCAATCGTGTAAAGAAGCTGGCATCAGCTTGTTGTAATATAATAAGAAGAAACACGGAACAGGACTCGAAAAAAGAGTCCTGTTTTTCTGTGCAACATTTTCCACCCTATCCGTCAATTTTGACACCTACATTGTGGAAGCGTTTTCATTTAAAGTTGAGTTTGTAAAGATGGATAAGGTTAAGGGAGGAAATGAGATGAAACGGAAGTGGAAATTGTCTACAGCGGTCATGACGGCTGGAATGGTCTTATCACTCGCGGCTTGCGGCGGCGGATCACTCACGGACGAAGGTTCTTCTGAAGGAAATGCAGATAGCGGCGACAAAAAAGACGTCACGTTAAACGTCTTCCAATTCAAAGCGGAGATTGCGAAAGACCTTGAAGCGATGGCAAAAGAGTATGAAGAGGAAACGGGTGTGAAAGTCACGGTTCAAACCGTCGGTGGTGGAGCAGACTACGGTGCGGCCCTCAAATCACAATTCGCCTCAGGAAATGAACCGGATATCTTCAACAACGGTGGATTCACGGAAGCACAAACATGGAAAGATAAACTCGAGGACCTCTCAAGCGAGAAGTGGGTCGGAGATTTGACAGAAGTCGCCAAAGAGCCGATGACGATGGACGGTAAACTGTACGGAATGCCAATGAACCTCGAAGGTTACGGATTTATCTATAATAAAGAACTATTTGAAAAAGCAGGGATCAAAGAGTTACCGAAAACACTCTCTGAACTGACAGATGCTGCTGAAAAACTTGAGCAAGCGGGAATCACACCGTTCTCTGTCGGTTATGCAGAGTTCTGGATTTTAGGAATCCACTTGTTGAACATTCCGATGGCGCAACAAGATGACCCGGATGCATTTATTCAAGCGCTCAATGAGAATAAAGCGAAGTTTGAAGACAATGAACAGTTCCAAGAGTTTTTGAAGCTGTTTGATTTGACGATTAAATACGGAAACAAAAACCCGTTGACGACGGACTACAATACACAAGTCACACAGTTCGCCCAAGGAGAGACAGCAATGCTCCAACAAGGGAACTGGGCACAACAAATGATCCTCGACGTAAATCCAGATATGGAGATGGGCTTCGTCCCAATCCCAATCAATGACGATGCGGAGAAGATGGACCGACTTCCGGTCGGTGTCCCGAACAACTGGGTCGTCAACAAAAATTCGAAGTATAAAGAAGAAGCGAAAGACTTCTTAGAGTGGATGGCGACGTCGGATACAGGGAAAGACTACATGGTCAACAAGTTCAAGTTCATCCCTGCCTTCAAGTCGATTGAAGCCAACGACCTTGGACCACTCGCAGACGATATCTTGGCGTATTCGAATGAAGGGAAGACCCTCTCTTGGAACTGGTTTAAGTATCCGGATGGAGCAGTGAATGAATATGGTGCCCTTATGCAGGCATATGTCGGTGGACAAAAAACAGGTGAAGAGATGCTTCAGGACTTCACGAAAGTATGGCAAGACAAAGTGAAATAAGCATGGCACAGACGGTGAAACGACCCCTTCACCGTCTGTGTTTTTATTATGAAGAAATTGTCACAGGAATCCCATATAAACCACACACATACCGGTGGGGGTTTCAGTAGAATGGATGTTGTAAGCGCTTATGAGAAGGAGGGGGCATGAAACGAATATTGAGTTGTATCCTATTTTTGTGTTGGGCAACACAGGTAGAGGCGGAAGAACACTCGATTCCGTTGACTGAACCCATCGTCATTGAGTCGAATGAGCATGTGGATGGAGACGGAAAAACATATACGAGTTGTGGCCATCCCGCATTTATCATGCGTGGAACCGGTGCTGTTCTCGAACGTGTATCAGTACAACAATGTGAGAACGACGATGTACCAGTCATCCAAGTATCTGGTCTCGGACATCAACTGCTTGATGTGTCGATCGAGTCCGCTGGTACTGGACTATTGATTGAGGATAGTTATGGAGTTCGAGTCACACGAATGTCCATTGACGGGAATGGACAGGCGGATGGGATGGTGCTCCTTGATAGTGAGGCGACCGAACTGCGTGGAGTTGTAGTGAAGAGAGTGAGAGACGGGATATACATAGAGAATGGATCTCGGCACACAATCGTTCGACCGGTCGTTTCGCATTCACGCTACGGCATTCACTTGATGTTTCCGACTGACGTGGTGATTTCGGTGCCCGAACTCCATCATAATTTGACCGGTGCGATGATTATGGGAACGAATCGAGTCGTCTTAAAAAATGGGAATGTACACGACCAGTTCGGTGGAACGGCGACGGGGCTGATGCTCTATGAGGCAATCGATACGACCATCGAGATGACGAACGTATCTGGAAATCATATCGGCTTGTTCGCGGAGCAGTCAGTAGGAACGATTCTTGAACGGAATACGATTAACGGCAACGATATCGGCTTTCAATTCAAGCAAGCAACGGGGATGATGATTCTTCAAAATAACCTGTTAGGAAATCGTGAACCGGTGACGATGGTCGAGTCGGATGACAACGTTGTACAAGGAAATGTCTGGGGTGGGACGGCGTTGGACCTAGATCGTGACGGGTATAGCGAAATCCCATTTCAAACCGAACCGTACTTGTTCTTATTAACTGATTCATATGAAGCGCTAGAATTATTATACGGGTCCCCGGGACTTCTCCTATTAGAAAACATTCTGAGAAGTCCGAACGATGTATCGTTGACGGACCTTTCACCGCAAACCTATACAGCAAGGTGGGAGTGGAGCGGTTCGATTTGGAATTTAGGGAGTATCATTTTACTTATTATCATTTGGATATTTGGGAGGAAACGACATGAAATCGTATAAACAAGTAGCAGGATTATTATCCATCGCAGGATTATCATTGGCACTCGGAGCATGTTCGAGTGCATCGGCAGAACCGTTTGAAATCAAATGGGGCGAAACAGAGTGTGAAGTGTGTAAAATGAAAATCATGGATAAGCAGTTCGCAGCGGAAGCCATCATGGAAAATGAAAAAGGATATGCGTTTGATGACATCGGTTGTCTCATGCGTGATTGGTATCCTGAACAAAAAGAAGAAGATATTGCTGCGATGTACGTGAAAGATTTCAATACGAAAGAGTGGGTCGAATTAGACGAAGCGATGTTCGTGTACGACAAAGAGTCGAAAACACCAATGGCGTACAATATTCTCTCGTTCGCGAAAGAGGCTGATGCTGAAGCCTATATCGAAGAGAATGGTGGAGATATGATGGACTTCGAACAATTGAAAGACCATTCGTGGGAGCGCGGCGAGATGCACATGAAGATGGATGGCGAAGGCTCAATGGATCAAGATAGCGAAATGGACATGGATACAGAAGAAGAAGAAGGGCAATAATCGATGTCACTGTGGCGTATGGAATGGGCGCGGAGTCTGAGACAGCGTGAGAACTATGTATTCTTAGTTATATGGATTCTCACGCTCGTTCTACTCGGAGGACTCGGACAAGCACTACCTGTTGCTGCGGACTATACAAACGTAAGTGCAACGCTCATCACGGTGCTCGGTCTGTTACTTCCTCTTTTCATCTTATTGACGACAGCGCTTCATTGGGGACAGGAACAGGAATCGAAGCGATTGAATCTCCTCTCAACATTTACCTATCCTAAATGGAAGTTGATTTTAGTCCGATTCAGTTCATTTCTCGTGACACAAGGACTTATTCTGCTGTTGGCTTTCCTCGTTGCTTCGCTCGTTGTCGGACAATCAAGTGAGACTTGGATGATTTTGTTTTCCTACGCCATTGGATTAACAATCTACGCGACAGCGCTCGGAACTTTGCTTGGACTAATCGCGCGCAAGCGGATTCGAGCGATGTTACTGGCCTTCCTCACATGGACGATCCTCGTGTTGCTTTGGCCAACGTTTCTCGTGACCATCGTTTCCTGGCTTCCTTACGGTATGCAAGTGAACGGCATGATTGTGGCGCTGTTTCTGAATGGATTTGACTTGATGCGTGTATGGGCCAGTACGATTGTATCCTCTTCAGATGTGTTTGGGGATGTCTATCTCCACCTGTTGAATTGGATGCATCGACCGATTGGATACGCTGGAGTCTGGTTGAGCTTGCTTACGGCAAGTGGTTTCTTGTTATCACTTGCCTCGACGGTGATGTACGGAGGGAATCGTCATGATTAACTGTTTAGATGTAGGGAAAAAATACGGTGATTCGTGGTCACTCCATCCCATTCGTGAAGACATCGTCTCGGGGAAAATCGTGGCGTTGTGTGGAAGCAATGGTGCCGGAAAATCGACGCTGTTGAATCTGATGAATGGTACCATCAAACCGAGTACCGGCAACATTCAATTGAATGGTTATACGATTAAACAACGCGCGAAATATAATGAGAGTTTTGGCTATATGCCGGATGATTTCTATTTTGATGAGGCATGGACAGTTGAGGAGACATTCATCTACTACGCTACCTTGCAAGGGGCACATCCGACTCTGGAGATTTTAAAACGAGTCGGTCTGTACGAGCATAAACGAAAGCGCGTCTCCGAACTCTCAAAAGGGATGCGGCAACGTCTCTTGTTGTCTCAAGCTCTTGTAAGCGAACCAGACATCTTGTTGTTGGATGAACCGACGAACGGACTCGATCCGCTATGGATGCAAATGCTCAGCGAACTATTGCGACAAGAGGCCAAACGGGGGGCGACCATCGTGTTTTCAACGCATCAACTTGACGTCGCCGCCATGTTGGCAGATGAGGTCTGGATGATGCGAGCGGGTGCTGTTTGTGGGAAGGTATATGTCCAAGAAGAACAAGCCGCATATGAACGACTAAGAGAATTCTTTTTCGAATCGAAAGATGACACTTGTCAAATGGACGCGGCTCGCACAAAATAATAGACAGTTGAAGTGGTGCTCGGAACCTTCCGACGCCACTATTTTTTTGGGGAGATGGAATGAATGAGAAAAAATGTGACGGTTGCCCTATTACTGGCAACCTTTTTAGCAGCGATTGAAGGGACGGTCGTATCGGTTGCGACACCGGTCATTGCCAGTGAGTTGAACGGAGCGACGCTCGTCAGCTGGGTATTTGCCGCTTTCTTACTTTTTACAGCGGTTTCGACACCGATTTATGGAAAAGTGGCAGACTTATTCGGGCGAAAGCGCGTCCTGTTGTTTGGAATCGGGTTGTTCACCGTGTCTTCATTGTTATGTGGGTTAGCGACATCGATGGAACAACTCATTGTCTTTCGGGCGCTGCAAGGTCTCGGGGCCGGAGCCGTGCTTCCGATTTCGATGACGATTATTGGAGATTTATATAAATACGAAGAGCGTGGGAAAATTCAAGGAATTCTAAGTGCGGTCTGGGGTGTATCGGGTGTGCTTGGCCCCGTCATCGGTGGATTTTTGGTCGAAACGTTGTCTTGGCGTTACGTATTCTTATTAAACGTGCCATTTGCGTTACTCTCGTTCATCATGATTATCGTCTTTTATAAAGAAACCGTCGCTGAAACGAGCGAGCGGATTGATTTGAAAGGTGCTCTCTTGTTCGCTGGAGGAACGACCGCGTTTTTATACGCCTTGATCACGTTCAGTGAAACGAATGAATGGACGACGACCATCGTCGGGAGTGGCGTAATTAGTCTTGTTTTGTTAGGGGGATTCTTCCTATCGGAAAGAAGAGCAACCTCTCCTTTATTGCCGTTTGATTTGCTCAAGCAACCAACGATTGCGGCCATCAACGGCTCTGTCTTTTTTGCAGCTTGGGTGCTCGTTTCAATGTCAGCTTACATCCCAATTTGGGCGCAAGCAGTATTAGGAAAAACAGCAACCGAGGCTGGATTCATGTTGATGCCGTTGTCTGTTGCATGGACATTCACATCGATTATCGGAGGACGGACGCTCGGTGTGGCATCCCCGAGACGTCGCGCGTTGGTTGGTATGGGGTTACTCGTCATCGGAACCCTCACGTTGACACTCTTATCTCAATCAAGCTCGGATTTCTGGGTATATGGTGCGGTGGCTTTGATTGGGGTAGGATTCGGATTGTCACAGCCGATGTTTATCGTCGTCTTACAAACCGTCGTTTCCTATCAGCAACGAGGAACGGCGACTGCGACCAACTCCTTCTTAAGTACGGTCGGTCAAACGCTCGGTGTAGCAGTCTTTGGAGCCGTCTTTAACTTTGTCGTACTCAATGATTTTAAAGAAAGCAGCTCCTTATCCCAAGTGTCTTTGGAAGACTTCTTCAATCAAAGTGTGACGGAGACGTTAAGCGCGTCTGTCCGTCTGCAAGGTGAACAGATTATTGCGACCGGACTAAACAGTATCTTCATCGGGGCGATGATTGCAGCCGTGATTGCATTTATCATCGCAACCCGTTTGCCGGCCCGCCCACCGGAACCTTCACAGCACTCGTAAAACAGGGGTATGATGAAGGAAAGGGAGGCGAACCGACATGAAACGTCAAATCGGGATTGTGACACTATTGTTTCTTATGGGATGTACGCCAGAACCGACGAACGAGGGTACGGAGCCACCACCTGCTGAAGAATCGACTCGTGATGAGTCGGCAACATCTGAAGAATCGAACACCACTGAAGAGACGGAACTGAACATCGGGGAAGTGACCGTCATCGCTGAAAATCTAGAGATCCCGTGGTCACTCGCTCGAAGTGCGGATAAATGGTTCGTATCGGAACGTGGTGGGACCATCACGGTAATCGATGATTCCGGTAGCGCGACGCAATCTGACGTGAACTTGGACGAAGACGTATTTGAGATTGGTGAAGGAGGATTCCTCGGCATCGCGCTGAGCGACGATTTTGAATCGAGTGGCATCCTTTACGCATATCATACGTACGGTTCATCGGGAAGAGACGTCAAGAACCGGGTGGTAGAGTTGACGTGGGATGGAGAACGTTTCGAGGAAACTGGTGTCTTGATTGACGAGATACCAGGGGCACGTTTCCATAACGGTGGACGTCTATTAGTCGATGGAGCGTATCTTTGGGTGACAACGGGCGATGCACTCGTGCCGGAACTTGCACAAGACGAATCCTCTTTGGCAGGGAAGATTTTACGAATTCCATTATCGGGTGAAGGGGGACCGACCGACTGGATTTACTCGCTAGGTCATCGGAACCCTCAAGGACTCAGTCGGATGGATGATACGCTTTATGCGAGTGAGCATGGGGCGAGTGGACATGACGAGGTCAACGTGATTGAAGAAGGAAACAACTATGGATGGCCACTCATTGAGGCAAATGAGGAACGAGAGGGTCTGGTCACGCCATGGTTTGAAGTCGGTGAGACGTCTTGGGCACCGTCTGGTATTGCGACCGATGAACGGTACGTATACATGGCGACACTACGGAACGAGCGGCTCGTTGCCATCGATCGTGAAACGAAGCAAGTCACGACAATTGTCGAAGGGGTCGGACGCATTCGGGATGTGTGGTTGAACGACGATACGTTGTATTTTATTTCGAACAATACGGACGGACGAGGCAATCCGCAATCGCAAGACGACAAACTCTATCAAGTGACCATCCGCTAGAAACTGACGAATCCGTCAGTTTCTATTTTTTTTCGTTGTTTCTTCTGGAAGGAACGGTATAATTAAACATGTATTTTGGAAAAAGAAGGGGAATTTAGATGAATCATTCAAACTTGGTACATAAACGAGAAAATTTATACTTCTCATTATTAGTCGCAGCAAGCGTACTCGTCTTGATTTTAGGAATCGTACTGACGATTGCATCGTTCGGTCTTTTCTTGTGGATCATCGGGACGATCGTAGCACTCTCGATGTTTACGCACTGGATTCAAATCGGGTATATTCGGACGAACGGTGTCAAGGTGACGCCTCGTCAGTTCACAGAGCTTCATGAGCTGGTTCAACGCGTCGGGGCTGAGATGGGGATTCGTTTGTTGCCAGATGTGTATATCTTACAGGCCGGTGGTGTGTTAAATGCTTTCGCCACGCGATTCTTCCAAAAGAATATGGTCATCTTATATTCTGATGTCGTGGAATTGACACGTACTGGACAGACGAAAGAAGTCGAGTTTGTCATCGCACATGAATTGGCACATATTCGTCGGAACCACGTTCAAAAACAATGGGTTGTCTTACTTGGTGGCATCATCCCGTTTTTAGGATCTGCTTATTCGCGTGCTTGTGAATATACGTGCGACCGGATGGCGGCGCATTATCTTCAAGATTCAGGTGCAGCGAAACGGGCGTTGACCGTACTTGCGATCGGGGGACCGCTCGCGAAAGAAGTGAATGAGTTTGACTATCTGTATGAAGCGAGCCGAGAGAACGGATTCATCGCGAAATATAGTGAACTGTTGTCGACGCATCCGACGTTACCGAAACGCATCGCGGCGATTGCGACACATGCGGGCGAAGAAAACGTACCGGTCTTTAAAACAGCGGGATATGTGAAAGCCTCTATCATTTCGATGATTCTATTGACTGTCATCGGAAACGGAGCCATCATCGCCTTACTCGTCATGAACGATGATTTATCTGATTTTGTCGCATCGGCCATGAGCGAGGATTTCGAAGAGGATTGGGAAATGGAATTAGGAGAACCGATTCAAGAATTGACGTTCATGAATGCGAGTTATGAAGAAATTGAAGCGGAACTGGCAAACGTGACGGATGTGAACATCCAAGACGAATATGGGGAAACACCGCTCCATAACTTGTTCTATAATGATGACGTCGATCCTGAGACGGTCCGTCTCTTACTTGATCACGGTGCAGACGTGACCATTGAGAACGAAGAGGGGATGACACCGATTGATGTGGCGCGAGAAATGGGACACGGTCCACAACTCATTGATTTAATGGAATCGTATTAATCATCACGTAATCCTTGTTTCGAAAGAAACGAGGATTCTTTTTTAGGATTTTTGCAAACGTTTGCATAGTGCGTGATATACTCATGAGGTAGGGGGGATAGCGGTGAATAGCATTCGGACAAAGTTAACGGGAATGATTGCATTAACCATCATCGTGCCAGTCATTATCGCGACAATCATTTCATTTTGGTATGTGGAGGATCGAGAACGTGAACGCGGTCTAGAAATGACGGAATGGTCGCTTGAACGGGGGACGCGTCAGATGGAACGCTATATCTCTGACTTGAGTCGCTTGCCGACTAGCCTATACGCAGATCGTGACGTATTGGACATACTGGAATACGGACCGGGACTGTCGTTAAGAGAAACGGAGATTGAAGTGCGACGAGCGCTCCTCGCAATGTATTTGTCCCGGGAAGACGTGGCGCAAATTCAGCTGTTGATGCTTGAAGACATGGATTCATTCGCAGCGTATAAAATGAAAGTATCACCGCGTTCCAAAAAAGAACCGAGCGCTGTCCAACGACAGTTGTTGAATAATCCGAAAAGTCGTGTCTTGCTTGAAGCGTCACATCCGCTCATTCCGTATCATGATTTCGGACCAATCATGACACAAGAAGATGTCGTCACCCTCCATTTCAGACTCGATAAAATTGAAACGGACGAACCGCTCGCGATTCTGTCGCTCGATATCCCGGAAGATCTGTTCATCGGACAGTTGGCTTCTCTTCAAAATAGTCCGGAGGAAAGTCTATGGTTCGTTGGTGAGGACAATCGTGTGTTCGCCCATCTTGGAGATGGCGAGATTCCTTCGTCGTTTCAACCGAGATCGCTCTCGACCGATGGAAATCATCATCAAATCACGAAAACATTTGAGTTCGACCATCAGCAATTCTATGTCGGGAAGTCGATTCCAGATCAGCTCTTGACGGAACCGGCTTCACGAACATCGTTCATTATTTTGTTAGTCGGAATCATCTCACTCATTCTGGCATTGATTGGCGCCACGTACGCCTCGATGAAACTGACGACTCCGATTAAGACGTTGACCTCGAACATTTGGCGAATTGAGCAAGGCGATATGACGGTCTCGTTCGATTCCCTCGGAAATGATGAGTTCGGCGTACTCGGGAGACAGTTCAAGCGGATGATTGAGCGAATCGACGATCTGATTCAACGGGAGTATAAGCTTGCCTTAGAGAACCGAACGAATGAACTACGTGCCTTACAGGCGCAAACTAATCCGCACTTCTTATTCAATGCGTTACAGTCGATCGGCACACTGGCTTTAAAGGGAGATGGCAAAACCGTCTATCGATTGATCACACAACTCTCTTCGATGATGCGATATACGATGCATCCAGAAGAGTCGATGGTCACGCTAAAGAGAGAAATCGAGCATTTGAACTCATACATTCGCCTGCAAGACGTTCGTTTTCCAAATCAGTTTCAAGTGAGCGTCTCAGTCCCTGAGGACCTCCATGAACTGATTGTTCCAAAGATGATTTTACAGCCGCTCGCAGAGAACTTTTTCAAACATGGGTTCGAGCGAGACGGCTCGGCTTTAGCGAATCGATTTGACGTGATGGTCTGGATGGAAGGGGCGACACTCGTGATTCGCTGTGAGAACAGCGGACGTTCCTTGACGACGGAAGAATGGGAACGGGTCATGTCACGTATTGAACAAGGGGACTCGACATTTTATGACACAGAGGGTACAGGATTACGAAACATTCGTGATCGACTCATGTTAAACTATAATCGGGAGGCAGAATTTATGTTGGCTACACCTGAAACAGGCGGTTTTCGAATCATGATGCGTTTCCCGGCAACGGATGAAGGGGTGGCATCATGACGAAAGTGTTGATTGTAGATGATGAATCTCCAGTAAGGGAAGCGGTGAAATTACTCGGCGAATGGGAGCGGTTCGGTGTGAAGGCCGTACTCGAGGCGAAGAACGGACTTGAGGCAAAGGCGCTCATCGAGCAGGAGCGACCGGCTTTAATTCTATCGGATATTCAAATGCCACATTGTGATGGAATCGAGCTGATGGAGTGGGTACACGACCACGCTTCATCCTCTAAGCTCGTTGTGTTGACAGGTTACGATGAATATTCGTACATGCGCCGGGCCATCCAGTACGGGAGCTTTGATTATCTGTTGAAGCCGATCGACCCGGATGTACTAAACGATACGTTGTCACGGGCGTTAGCGGGCGTGATGACGGAGTCGAGTGAAGATCCGATTGCCCAAATTGGTAAGTACATTGAACAGCACTTTGCGGAAGAGCTGAGTTTGCAAGGAATGAGTGAACGGTTTTACTTAAGTCGGGAGTATATCTCACGACGATTTAAACAACAATATGGCGTGAATCTATCTGAGTACGTGTTGACAATTCGGATGAATGAAGCAAAGCGCCTGTTAGAAACGAGTAGACAGCGTATCTATGAAGTCGCCCAAGCAGTCGGCTTTTCGGACGACAAATATTTCCGAAAGGTCTTTAAAAAACAAGTCGGTGTTACTCCGAACGAATTTCGGGAACAAGTTCAACGACAAGCTTAAAGGAGGAATTCAAACATGAGTGTACACATTGGAGCTCAAGAAGGACAAATTGCAGAAACGGTATTACTTCCAGGGGATCCGCTTCGCGCCAAGTATATCGCAGAAACGTTTTTAGAAGACGTCGAATTATATAACGAAGTTCGTGGCATGTACGGCTTCACGGGAACATACAAAGGAAAACGCATCTCAGTGCAAGGTACAGGGATGGGTGTCCCATCGATGTCGATTTACGTGAATGAACTCATCATGTCGTACGGTGCTAAAAACTTGATCCGTGTCGGAACAGCGGGCGGAATTCAAGAAGATGTTAAGGTACGTGACGTTGTTATCGCGATGAGCGCATCAAGTGAAATGGGACAAAACCGTGTCCGTTTCAACGGAATGGACTATGCGCCAACAGCGACGTTCGACCTCCTACATCGTGCGTATATGAATGCAGAAAAAGCGGGTATCCCGGTCAAAGTCGGACAAATCTTCACGGCTGACCAATTCTATCAAGATGATTTCCATCACTTCAAGAAATGGGCGGACTTCGGTTGCCTCGCGATCGAGATGGAAGCAGCAGGTCTTTACACGCTTGCAGCGAAACATAAAGTGAACGCGTTGACGATCCTCACGATCTCTGACCACTTGTTGACGGGTGAAGAGACGACTTCAGAAGAGCGTCAATCGACGTTTGATGAAATGATTCGTGTCGCTCTCGACACAGCCGTCGAAGTAACAAACTAAGCGATTTTCCCTATAGCCTTTGGCTGTAGGGATTTTTTGTGTCTAAACCTATTCATCCCTATGAAACGGTTGGAGCTCCAGCTAGACTAAGAATAAGATCACGGGAAAGAGGAATTGTCCGATGAAAACTCCATCACGTTTTATGTTATATGCAATCGTATTCTTTGCCTTTTTTGATTTATTCGCCCAACTTCCGATCATGAGCACATTTGCGGTATCCGTTGGGGCATCCTCGTTTATCGCTGGCTTTTCCATTGCAATCTATTCGTTGACGAACACGTTTGGAAATATGTTATCTGGTATATGGACTGACAGAAATGGTCCATATCGGGTTTTGGTTCTCGGCTTGTTTCTGACGAGCTTCAGTTTATTGGCTTATCAGTTCGTCGACTCAGCATTTATGTTGCTGTTTGTACGGTGTATTCATGGCTTTATGGCCGGACTCATCGTCCCAGCTGCATTTACGCTGTCGGCGAACGTCACCGCGATGAACCGTCAAGGTAAGAAAGTCGCCATTACCGGTAGTTTCGTCGGGTTAGCTGCCATTATCGGTCCAGCATTCAGCGGTATCGTCGCAAGCATCACATCGCCACCAACTGTCTTTTTATTCGTCTCTTTATTCGGTTGGGTGATTCTCATCGTGACGATTGTGACAATGCGAGGAAGTCAAACGGTCGAGACAATAATAGAAAAAGAGAGGACACGGGAAAAACCGGATCCGAAAGTGCTTCGTGCCTATTGGGGCGCTTTTTTCCTCATGTTTTCTCAAGGGGCGCTCGCCTTTTTACTGCCGCTCCATGTGCAGGAACTTGGATATGATTCACGATTGAGCGGGACATTGCTCAGTATGTTCGGCGTGGTAGCAGTCCTGTTCTTTTTATTGCCGACGAACCGATTGTTTGATCGATTCTCTCCGACAAAGTTGACCGCACTTGGGGTGGCTATCATCGGGATAAGCCAGGTGTTAATTGGACAATCGGGTGTACAAACTAGCCTGTATGGGGTACTTGCCTTATATGGTGTCGGGTTTGCCATTTTATTCCCGGCCATTAATACGTTGTTGATCCAATCGACCTCTCCACAAAATCGAGGGAAAGCATACGGGGCGTTCTATGCCTTTTTCTCTCTCGGAACGGTAGCGGGGTCATCATTCTTAAGTGTCCTTCCACTCTCGATCGTCCAGCAGTTCACACTGACCGGCTTGATTTTAGGGAGCGCAAGCCTGCTCTTTCTGATCAGCGCGCGAAAAAGAGTACGAATGTTTTGACACGAGGGAAGCAATCGCTTACTCTATGAAAAAGCGTTTAAACATTTAAACGCTTTGTATTATAGTAGGTTGATGAAAGCGTTTTTTTAGATTCACGTTTCACACGATGATAAAATGAGATAAATGTGATGAATCATAAGGAGGAAAGTTCATGCTGGCACCGATTGAACAGTTGACGATTGACGAGCTAGTCCAGAAACAGCGCCGCTTCTTTAAAACACAGGCGACAAAATCGATGGCATTTCGTTTGAGCATGCTGACGTTTTTAAAGGAGTCCATTAAGCATTATGAAGCGGATTTGCTAGAGGCGCTTCGCGAAGATTTGAACAAGTCCGAATTGGATGCGTATACGACGGAAATCGGATTTATTTACGATGAGATTTCACGAACGACGCGTGAATTGAAGCGGTGGATGCGTCCGAAGCGTGTCCGTGGGACGGCGATTCATCTTGGGATGAAGAGTGAGATTCAATATGAGCCGTACGGCACGGTGTTGATCATCGCTCCATGGAATTATCCATTCCAATTGGCTGTTGCTCCACTCATTGGTGCGATTGCCGCAGGGAATACAGCCGTTGTCAAACCTTCAGAATTGACGCCGAATGTTGCGCGTGTCCTGACGCAGGTGCTCGAGCGTGCCTTCACCGATCGATATGTGGCAAGTGTCGAAGGGGATAAAGATACAGCGCAAGAGCTGTTGGCACAAAAATGGGATTACATCTTCTTCACGGGATCGACGCAAGTCGGGCGAATCGTCAATCAGGCGGCAGCGAAGCATCTGACGCCAGTCACGCTCGAACTAGGTGGGAAATCACCAGTCATCGTTCACGGAGATACGAACGTCTCCATTGCGGCAAAACGTGTCGCCTGGGGTAAATGGATGAACGCCGGTCAAACATGTGTCGCACCAGACTATGTGCTCGTCCACGAATCGCAACAAGAAGCATTTTTAGAAGCGATTAAACAAGAGGCGTTTGCGATGTTTGGGAATGGTGTCGGCACGAAACGATACACGCGCATCGTCAATGAATCACACTTCGACCGTTTGGCTCACTATTTGACAGAAGGTGACCTTGTGTTCGGTGGAGAGATGAACCGGGATGAGCTTAAAATTGCGCCGACCGTCATGACGAATCTTCATGAAGATGCTGATGTGATGAAAGATGAGATTTTCGGTCCGATTTTACCAGTCATTCCATATCGTCAATTGGATGAAGTGATCGAGTTCATCTCAGACCGACCACACCCATTGGCGCTCTATCTCTTTACCGAGTCGAAGGAAGTGGAGAGAACCGTCATGAAGCACCTTTCCTTTGGAGGCGGGTGCGTGAATGATGTCATCATGCATTTGACGAACCCAAATCTACCGTTTGGTGGAGTGGGCGAGAGCGGAATGGGGGCCTATCATGGGCGAACGAGTTTTGAGACATTCAGCCACGCGAAGTCTATTTTAAAAAATACGACAAAATTTGATTTACCAGTCCGGTATCCGAACTTCAAACCGGCTGAACAATTGATTCGACTGATTCAACGATGAATCGATGTAAAGATTCGGGGTCATACCCGAATCTTTTTATTTTCAAAAGATTGTTTGAAATGTCACATACTTTTATGATACTCCCTGTCACACTCCTGTATAATAAAGTCATAAATGGAACGGACGAATGAAACGTGGAGGGAGCACCGACCTATGTCAATGCAATGTGGAACGACCCAACCGAACAGTTTTGTATTCTCAGATGAAACGAAACAGCTGTTACTCGAAATGATGACGCTTCAGCATCATCCAAAAGCGAGTATCGTGTGTTGGGAAGGTGAGAAGTGTGATAAGTTCTTTTATTTGAAGAGTGGATCTGTCAAATTCACGAAAATCACGAAAAAGGGAAATCCACTCGTCATGTTCATGTATGGATCGGATGATTTCTTTGGTGAGTTTGACATCGTGGAGACATTCCCTAGTTCGTATAGCATCGAAACGACTGAAGAGAGTACCATCGGGACGATTTCAAAACGAGAGTTAGAATCGCTCATGCAGCGCGATATCCGTTTTGCCGGAGAAATCTTGCGCTGGACATCGATGATGCGTAAGCATTCCGAAATGAAAGTGCGCGACTTATTGTTGTATGGAAAACCTGGTGCATTGGCTTCGACGTTACTTCGAATGGCCGCGATGCATGGAGTGGAGGAAGAAGATGCAATCGTGATTCCTCGTCATCCGTCTGACGGAGAACTCGGACAACTGATTGGAGCACCGCGTGAGACGGTGAACCGATTGATCAGTCAGTGGCGAAAAGAAGGTGTCATCAGCACAACAACGAAATCAATCATCATTCGCGATGTCGACTTTTTAAAAGAGTTATGCCATTGCGAAGGCTGCCCGGCAGGAATATGTCGTTTGTAAACCGCCCCATGTGGAGGCGGTTTTTTTGTGGATTGGTTTTGTACAAATGTGAACTTTATGTGTTGAAACTACGCAAAATTGATGTGATTGTCACTTTTGGAGTGATAAATATCACATATTATCACCAGAGCGATTGCATACAATAAAGGTGGAAAAACAAGCGAAAGGGGTCTTACACGTGGAACATAAAGATGGACAAGAACCGAATTTAAAAGGAACGTTCACATCGGTCATGATCGTGGCGGGTGTCATCATCGCCATGTGGTCATCAGTCTTTTACTTATTCGTCACTCGATAAGAATTCAGGGAGGAGGGTCTCATCATGCATATTCATAAACTAGAAAAATATTGGCTTACATTCGGCATCATTCTACTCGCAGTCTTCCTGACTGTTCTCGGGGTATCCGCATTCGCGGCAGGTAATCAACCCGCATCGGATGCAGACTTGATTGACCCGGCAAAAGTAAATCAGACGGCTCCGTTCGACAAACCAGGACTTCATCAAATTGGTGAAAATGAATACGAGCTCGTCATGATCGCACAAGCGTTTACGTTCACACCAGGGAATGTTGAAATTCCAAAAGGGGCAAAAGTGACGTTCCTCGTGACATCACCTGACGTCGTCCACGGATTTCAGTTGACGGGTACGCCGGTCAACATGATGATCGTCCCGGGACATATCAACTCGTTGACGTACACATTCGAGGAAGCTGGCGAATTTTTAATCTTGTGTAACGAATATTGCGGTACAGGGCATCACATGATGTCGACTAAAATCAAGGTGGTGGAATAAATGAATGACGTATCATCTAAACTGAAGCAATGGGAGATGGAACGCGGCGTACCGGTTCCGAGTATCGGAGCAAAAGAGGCACGTCTTGCCTATGGACATGTTCTCGTATCCGTTCTCGCCATCTTGATTGGGGCGCTAGCTGGATTGACTCAGACATTGATTCGGACGGGTGTCATTCCTGAAATCTTTGGATACTATCAACTTCTGACTGCGCACGGGATCATGCTTGGAATCGTCTTTACGACGATGTTCATTATCGGTCTTTTATATGCCTTATTGGCGAAGTCGTTCGGTCGCTTTGAATCGTTCCCGACACGTGTCGCTTGGCTCGGTTTTTGGACGATGATCATCGGTGCTGTCATGGTAACCGTCATGATTTTGGCCAATAAAGGGACGGTCTTATATACGTTTTATGCGCCGCTCATGGCAGATCCGCTCTTCTATGTCGGACTCGTGTTATTCGTAGTCGGGACATGGTTGTCGTCTTTCGCGATGTTCCGCATGTATGCGGATTACAAGCGTGACAACCCTGGTATCCATCCACCACTTCCGGCGTATATGAGTATCATGACGATGCTTCTTTGGGACATTGCGACACTTGGTGTTGCAGCAACGATTTTATTCCAACTCCTTCCGCTCTCGTTAGGATGGACGGATACAGTCGGAATCGAGTTATCTCGTACATTGTTCTGGTACTTCGGTCACCCGCTCGTTTATTTCTGGCTGATGCCGGCATATATCGTGTGGTATACGGTCGTACCGAAAGTGATCGGTGGGAAAATCTTCTCGGATGCGTTGGCGCGGATGGCGTTCTTGCTGTTCTTACTCTTCTCATTCCCGGTCGGTTTCCACCATCAGTTGACAGAGCCAGGGATTGAACCGTTCTGGAAGTTCGTTCAAGTCATCTTGACGTTCTTGGTCGTCATCCCTTCATTCATGACTGCATTCTCGCTCTTTGCGACGTTCGAACTTCGTGGACGTGCGCTCGGCGCGAAAGGGCTGTTCGGATGGGTGAAGAAAATGCCGTATGGCGACGTTCGCTTCCTTGCTCCTTTCGTTGGGATGTTGTTCTTCATCCCGGCCGGTGCAGGTGGAATCATCAACGCGTCTCACCAATTGAACGCGATGGTCCACAATACACTTTGGGTCACAGGACACTTCCACATCACAGTCGGAACTGCCGTCGCCTTGACGTTCTTTGGAACAGCGTACTGGCTCGTCCCAGTCCTTCGTGGTCGCACGTTGACGAAGGCGATGAACAAGCTTGGATTGATTCAAGCAGGAACATGGGCGTTCGGTATGGCGATCATGTCCTATGCAATGCATATCTCAGGATTGAACGGGAACCCACGGCGTACGGGTCCGGCAACTTATTTCTCGGATGCGTTGACGCGTGAGTGGATCCCATATCATGTCATGATGGCAATCGGGGGAACGATTTTATTCATCTCCGTTCTCATCTTCGTCTACTCGATGTTCAACTTGTCATTCCTCGCTCCAAAAGGCGAAGAAGAATTCCCGCTCGCCGAGACAGAAGAGGCGGCGATGGATACACCGCGTTACTTCGAGAATTGGAAGCTATGGATTACCGTGACATTTGTCTTGATCGCATTTGCATACACCGTTCCAATCTGGCACTTGATTGAGAGTGCGCCTCCAGGAGCGCGTGGTTGGGTACTCTGGTAAACTGAAGTCAGCTCATTCGTGAGCTGACTTCTTTTGTGTGAGGAGGAACGATATGAACATAGTAGACGTCATCCGTGCGGCGCGTTCGATGCACTCAGAGAATCGACCGTTTGTCGTGGCGATTGATGGACTGAGCGGAGCGGGCAAGACGACGCTCGTTTCATATTTGAACAATGACCCTAGCATTTACGTTCTTCACATCGATGACTATATCGTCGAACGTGACAGACGCTATCAGACCGGACAGCTTGAATCGACTGAGTATTACGCACTTCAATGGGACGTGTCACGCTTAGAACGTGAACTGTTTCGTCCATTGAGGAATGGGATAACGGTATTGACGTTACCTCGTTACGTGTATAAACGAGATGTCATCGCAGAAGAGATTGTGAACATATCATTCGCACATACAGTTGTCGTAGAAGGGATTTTTCTACAACGTCCGGAATGGCGTTCTTATTTCGACTATGTGATTTATCTCGACTGTCCCCGAAAAGTTCGGTACGAGCGAGTACTGAACCGGGATACATACCTCGGTGATCCAACAGCACGGCTTGAAAAATACAAGCGTAGGTATTGGCCCGGGGAAGATTTGTATCTTCAGCACGTCGACCCGAAAAGAGGAGCAGACATCGTGCTCTGACTGAACGTTTCAACATCTGACGTACGTGTCAGATGTTTTTAGTTTGGAGAAAATTTGAAAAAAATGATTGACGTCTTAGTGTATTACGCTAATAATACAGTTAGAAAGTGTATTAACCATGTCATACACTTAGAAAGGTGATGAACATGCAATTCAATACGAGGACACCAGTTTACCTACAAGTCGTCGACTACTTCAAGAAGAAGATGGCACTCGGTAAACTGAAAGCCGGGGATGAAATGCCATCCCGGCGAGAACTAGCGAACGATTTAAAAATTAATCCGAACACCGTTCAAAAAGCGTTCAAAGAAATGGAGGACCAACAATTGATTACGACCGAACGAAATCGACCGAGTCGTGTAACGACAGATGGTACGGTATTGGCACAAATCCGCTCTGAGATTGTAGATGACGCGGTCGCGGTATTTGTGGAAGCGATTCAAGAACTCGACGTCTCGGTAGACGAGCTGGTCGATAAGATTAAACGTCAGTACAAGGAGGGGACGTACGATGATCGAAGTGTTGGGAGTTAAAAAGCGCTATCGCCGGAAACAAGTCATTGAAGACGTTTCGTTCACAGCGAATAAAGGGGAAATCACGTGCCTGATTGGGCTGAACGGGACGGGGAAATCAACGTTATTGAAAGGCATCATGGGATTGACACCTTTTGATAAAGGTTCGGTATTGATTGATGGAAAACCAATTGATTTGAATCGTGTCGCCTTTGTCGCCGACCATGCGATGTTCCCGATTCATTTCACGATTGAGCAATGTGAAGCGTTTATGAAAGATTTTTATCCAACATTTGATTCGACATTATTTGCTCGTCTCGTCGAAGCTTTTAAATTATTCCCGGAAGATAAGTTGAGCGAGTTATCGAAAGGGACGCTCGCCAAAGCGAATCTTGCGCTCGGCATTGCCCAAGACCCAGATTATCTATTGCTCGATGAGCCGTTCTCAGGAATCGATGTCTTTTCGAAAGAACAGATTGTTGAACTGTTCTCAAGTGAAATCATGGAGAGCCGGGGCGTCCTCATTACGACACATGAAATAGAGGATATCGAGTACTTGATCGACAAGGCAGTAATGTTGAATAACGGACGCATCGTTCGTGAGTTTGACGTCGAGGATGTCCGTTTCATTCACGGGAAGTCAATCGTCGATGTGATGAGAGAGGAGTACGGGGCATGAATCTATTGAAACTATTAAGTTGGGAAGTTGAACGTGTCACGAAACCGTTCTTGACATTAGTCGCAGGTCTTATCGTTATACAGTTTGGATATCTCGGTTACTTTTTATGGGACGAAACAAACTTTTATGAACAGTTGCGACGTGAAGGAAATGCGGACTATCAATTGTCATTTTCAGACTACCTTGGAGATACACCTTATCTCCTGTCGCTCGGCATTGCGGTCGCAGTGGTGTTATTATACAGTGCATGGATTTGGTATCGCGATTTTCAAGGACGTGGGACGTTTATGTTGCGACTACTCACAATGCCACAAAAGCGGATGACCTTGTTTTTCGCCAAACTCGCCACAATCTTAATGATGACGTTGGGACTGTTTGCCATCGAATGGATTGCTCTCAAGTTACAATACATAGCGTTCACGAGTTGGTGTGATGGAAAGATGATACCGATGAATGGATCATTTGAACAAGCTCTATCTTTCAATGGAATATTGGGAATGATGTATCCTGCTTCAGTTGTCAACTTTGTCATCCATCAATTATTTATTGTCATCGTTGTCCTATTTGTTTTCACATTTGTGTTGATTGAACGGAGTTTCTGGCAGCGGACGATCTGGTCACCGGTACTTAGCTTGTCAATTCTAGTTGTCATCTTTACTATTCCAGTTTTAGGTTACGCGTTCTTGTCGAATCAACTAATTTATGATGAGACGATCGTGTACGTCGGTATGGTATTGGTCGTATGGGCAAGTGTGACGATTTGGCTAGGTCGAAGATTTTTACAGACGAAACTGAATGTGTGAGGTGAGAAGATGAAACGAATGTGGAATGTGGCCGCGCTCGGTGCGGTCATCGTGATTGGGCTTGGGACGTTTGCTGTTGATGCGACAGAACCGAAAGCAGAATGGGCGTTAGACATCAGTTCGAATCCATCTGTGTGGGAAGACGCGGTGGTAGAGGTCACGTATGGCACAGAGGACGATGTTGCACAGTGGTTTGAAGTGACGACGGATGAGAGTCGTATCACGTCAAACTTAAATTATATTGCTGAGGGACTGCGATATCGTGAACGTTTGAATGAGGGAGAACGTTCGATTCATCGACAAATGAACGGAATGACGTATGCGGAATCGATTCGAACAGAGGATGGATACATCGGGGTCGGTCAGAATGGGATGAAAGAGTTCATCGTATTTACACAAGAAGATGGAGAAAAGTTATCGACGTTTTCGTTCGATGCCAGTGATTCAAAAATATACGACATCATGAACGGGGTATGGTCAGGCGTATTTCTGCATGATGATCAGTTGAATCTAATCTATCGAGATGGATATGACGGTGAAGAAAAAACGATGCTCGCCACGTTTGATCAAGCGATGAATGAGGTGTCGGTCAAAGAAGTGAATATGGACAAAGGATTTATCACCCAGGTCATCAATACGAATCGTTTTTACGCTACCGATGTATCCTCTCAAGTGACAGAAACTCGTTACATCTCTGTCGGTGTTAGCTCGTACGAAGTGATTCGAGAAGGAGAAGAGGAAATCAATGTTGAGGATCCGAATCCAGGACTCTTCGCGTACGATACAAAAACGGGTAAAGTTGTTCAATTGGCTGAAGGTCAGGACTTTTGGGATTATACAGTGTCGGGTCACAACCTATTCGCCATAAATGAGGATGGCGAGGAAGTCGTCATCGACTTGAACACTGGGAAGCAGATGACTCGTAAAGTTCTCGATTCAGTGGATCACGCCTTCTATGAAAATGGTCGCCTGTACCAAACGCGCCAAGCGAAAGACGGTGTCATCATCGATGTATACGAGGATGGGAAACAAATCTCGAGTGCGGCGATCACGCCTGAAAACGAAGAAGCGCGTGACATGCTCAAACAGATTGACGTAGATGTCAGACAAAAATAAGCAAAGGGCCGCGGCCCTTTGCTTATTTTGATGGTTTCGGTATGATGACGCCTTCTTCTAAATCAAGCAACAAGTCGATCAGTTCCGCGCAGAACTCTGGGAACTGCTCCAAAAAGGCACCGGGACCGACTTCATCTGTAAAGTCGATATACAGATCGGCGACATTCCCAGACATCTTCGCAGGTAAGGCGAGAAACGCCGAACCGAAACGCCAACTGCCTCGGATATCGAGTAGTTTCCCGAGAATGAGGTCGCCGGTCTCACGTTCTTCTGGTAACTGAACAGCGTATGTCTCTTTTGACTCCCAGTCTTTCAACTGACCGTCTTCTGTGACTTCAAAGATGCTACAACGCGGGACAGCTAGTCCACGGAGTGCGTGATAGAGGGCAGGGGACATGTCGCTCTTATGGTCGGCCAAGTAGCGACCATGGGGTGTCATCCCATCCTCATCCGTCTCAAAGAAGACGGCCCAATCGATGAAGAGGTCACGGAAGAGTTCGGCATCTTTTAAGTGCCATGTCCCTTCCGATGCAATCTCTTGAATATAGTTCGTCCACTGTGTGCTTCGCGCAAGAGCCGCTTGCTCATACAACTTTTTCAGTTCGGCAAGCAATTCGGACTCTTCGACGAGCAAAGGGAAGGGAATTACTTTCCGGTCTTTTTTCATCGGCGCGGTCCTCGCTTGTTCGCAGGACGTTTGACGACAGGAGGCTTCTCCTCAATCCGTTTCTCAATCACGTCACCGCGATAGATTTCGAGCTCTTTCAACTCGACACCGAGTTGACGCGCGAACGATTTCAAGTGCGGCAGGTCATCCGTCGTCACGAGGGAAAGGACAGTGCCTCCCGCGTTTCCGCGAGCGGTACGGCCGGAACGGTGAATGAAGTCATCGATTGATTCCGGTAAGTCGAAATGGACGACGTGTGTCACGTCTTCAATATCGAGACCGCGTGCAGCGAGACCGGTCGTGATGAGGAGCGGGTATTCGCCTTTGCGGAATTCGCGTAGCGTCTCGACGCGTTCGCGCTTCCCTTTCAAGCTGTCGAGCATCCGGTAGTTCACTTTCAACTTTTCAAGTTCTCCGCGAAGCGGTGGCAAGAACGAGCGGTTGTTGATGAAGGCGAGTGCCTTCACACCGTCGACGTGTGAAAGACGACGAAGAAGTTCCGGTTTATACCGGCGCGTCGTCAACAGATAGCCGTACGTCACTTGATCGCTTACGGCACGTTCGATTTTGATATGAGCCGGTTCGTTCATGAATGGTGACGCCCACTCTTGGAGTGAGTCGGTGAGTGTTGCCGAGACGAGTGCAAGCTGACGATCGTGCGCGGTATGCTTGATGATTCGTTCTGCGGCCTCTGTCAAACCGCTGTCGATGATTTGGTCGGCCTCATCTAAAATGACGGTATGTGTTTCGTGGAGCTTCAGTTTTTTCTTGTCGATCAACTCGACGAGACGACCCGGCGTCCCAACGATCAAGTGAGGTTTTTTCTTGATTCGGTCGATTTGACGTTTCAATTCGACACCGCCGATGAACGAACCGATGCGGACGTCGCCTTTTTCGGTGAAACGTTGTGCGACTTGTTGAATCTGCATGACAAGTTCACGGGTCGGGGCGACGACAACGACTTGGATGCGGTCATTCGACGGATCAATCTTTTCAATGGCTGGAAGGAGGTAGGCGAGTGTCTTACCCGTTCCGGTTGGTGCCTCGATTGTCACGTCTTTTCCATCTAATAGTAGGGGAAACGCTTCTTTTTGGACCGGCATCGGCTCATTGAAGCCCATCCGTTCCCACGTTTCGTTAATAAAAGGTTTTGTAAAATTCATATTCGGTCTCCTTATCTTTAGGCAAAAACAAAGGAAGCGACAGCGCTCCCTCGTCAAATATAGCGAACATGCTCCTGACCATCTTCCATGGAAGAACGTAACGTCTGTGTATACGTCTGACCGTCTTCGATGAGTTGGATGTGGGCGTCTGCACCTTCTGCTGTCAATTCAACTTTCTCAATCGTGAATCCTTGATAAACGCGATACTGTAACTCGGCCGTCATGTTCTCGAACGGTTTCAGTTCCGGATGTGTCGTAATGACATGGATTGGACGCGACAAAAGTGCGGCGAGTAGCTGGTCGCGATAATCAATAAAATCTTCGTTCTCGATGTCATCGTCGAAGCGGATCCAAAACCCTCCGTCTTCAAATTCTGTGATAAATCCGTCACGCTTTTCGCCGGCCTCATCGACCTTTAATGAGATGCGATCGCCAACCTGAAAGGCGTGATTTGCTGTTAATGGTTCATACGTCATGAGTAGAACCCCTTCCTCTTATACAATGTTCTGCCTTCATTGTGTCTGATACGACACAAAAATTCAAGTTCTAACCGAGTGATGTGAGATTAATCACCTTAAAAACTGTATAGTTCGTCACAGAACAATCAAATTAGTACAGATGATAGGTAAACGTTATCTAATTGGGAATCATCTGTTTCAAACTATATAAACTAGCGGATATAACAGTTTGTAAAACGCTTTCAAAAACGGCTGTTTCATCACGTTCATAAGATTGTTACAAGTTTCACAAGAATGTAAAACATATTGTTCACGTTTTCACGTACACTCACAGTATAGATAACACGCAGTTACTTTCGAGAATGAGGAGTGAATCAACATGGCAACCGAAATCAAATCCGCATGGTCAGGTTTTGTCCCTGGTCAGTGGACGAATGAAGTAAATGTCAGTGAGTTTATCCGTTTGAACCGTCATGAGTACACAGGAGACGATGCGTTTTTAGCAGGTCCGACCGAAGCGACAAACGTTCTTTGGAATCGTGTGATGGAACTAACAAAAGAAGAGCGTGAACGTGGAGGCGTCTGGGACGTCGATCAACACACACCATCGACCATCGTATCGCATGGACCAGGTTACTTAAACAAAGAGTTAGAGAAAGTCGTTGGCGTTCAGACGGATGAACCGTTCAAACGTTCGATTCACCCGAATGGCGGCATTCGTATGGTCGATGCGGCACTCGAATCATATGGTTTCGAGCCAGACGAAGAAATCACAAAAATTTACTCAGAGATTCGTAAAACACATAACCAAGGTGTCTTCGATGCCTATACGCCTGAAATGCGGGCCGCTCGTAAATCAGGGATCATCACGGGGCTTCCAGATGCTTACGGTCGTGGACGCATCATCGGTGACTATCGTCGCGTCGCTCTCTATGGAATTGACTTCTTGATGGCAGAACGCAAAAAGGATTTAGCGAAACGCGGCGGGTTCTTATCTGAATCGGACATCCGTGACCGCGAAGAACTATCTGAACAACTTCGTGCCCTCCAAGAACTTAAACAACTCGGAGCCGCTTATGGATTTGACCTCGGTCGTCCTGCGGAAAATACGCAAGAAGCATATCAATGGGTGTACTTGGCGTATCTTGCTGCCATCAAAGAACAAAACGGTGCCGCGATGTCACTCGGTCGCGTCTCGACCTTCCTTGACGTGTACGCTGAACGTGACCTTGAAACGGGTCGCTTAACAGAATCAGACGTCCAAGAAATCGTTGACCACTTCATCATGAAACTTCGAATCGTCAAATTCTTACGGACACCGGACTACAATGAATTATTCTCAGGTGACCCGACTTGGGTGACAGAATCAATCGGTGGGATGAGTCAAGACGGTCGCTCGAACGTCACGAAGAGTTCATTCCGGTTCTTGCATTCACTCACGAACCTCGGACCAGCTCCAGAACCAAACTTGACGGTCCTTTGGTCGACGAAACTTCCAGAAGGATTCAAACAATACTGTGCGAAAATGTCGATTGAAACTTCGGCTATTCAATATGAGAACGATGACTTGATGATGCCACAATTCGGTGATGACTACGGCATCGCATGTTGTGTGTCACCGATGAAGATCGGGAAACAAATGCAGTTCTTCGGTGCGCGTGCCAACATGGCGAAGGCTCTTCTTTATAGCATGAACGGCGGTCGTGACGAGAAGAGCGGTGCTCAAATCGCTCCAGTTTGGGAAATGAACACAGAAGACGTGCTTACGTACGAAAAAGTATATGCCGACTTTGACCGGACGCTCGACTGGTTGGCAGAGCTATACGTGAATACGCTCAACGTCATTCACTTCATGCACGATAAATATGCGTATGAACGAATCGAAATGGCGCTTCACGATCCTGAAATCTTACGGACGATGGCTTGTGGGATCGCGGGTCTCTCGGTAACGGCGGATAGTCTTTCAGCAATCAAATACGCAAACGTCAAACCGATCCGTAATGAAGAAGGAATCATCGTCGACTTCGAAACAGAAGGGGACTTCCCGAAATTCGGAAACAATGATGACCGTGTCGATGCAATCGCCGTCGAACTCGTCGAATCATTCATGGAGAAAGTACGGAAACATAAAACATATCGTGACGCACTTCATACGCAATCGGTCCTCACGATCACATCGAACGTCGTCTACGGTAAGAAAACAGGAAATACGCCAGACGGTCGTCGTGCGGGTGAACCATTCGCTCCAGGTGCCAACCCAATGCATGGACGGGATACAAAAGGTGCGGCTGCATCGCTCTCATCTGTTGCGAAACTTCCATTTGAACACGCACAAGACGGAATCTCTTACACGTTCTCAATCGTACCGAAAGCACTCGGAAAAGAAGAAATCGCACGCGAACTCAACTTGGCGGCGCTTCTCGATGGGTACATGAGCGGAGAGCACAAAGGACATCACTTGAACGTTAACGTCTTCAACCGCGAGACGCTTCTCGACGCAATGGAACATCCAGAAGAATATCCACAACTCACAATCCGTGTATCAGGATATGCGGTCAACTTCATCAAGTTGACACGTGAGCAACAGATCGACGTCATCAACCGTACGTTCCACGGTTCGTTGTAAATAAAGGCTTAGCGGCCTTCTACGGAGGGCCGCTCATTCGTTAGGAGGTCATTTCGATGACAATGGGATATGTACATTCGGTCGAATCATTTGGAACAGTTGACGGTCCTGGTATTCGCTTTATCGTCTTTTTACAAGGTTGTGCGTTACGTTGCCTCTATTGCCATAATGCAGATACGTGGGATTTCAAAAAGAATAATCACCGCTCGGCTGAAGACGTCATTCAAGAGGCGCTCAGCTACCGTCCGTTCATGGACGCATCGAAAGGCGGCATCACGATTTCTGGTGGCGACCCACTCGCGCAACCTGAATTTTTAGAGGCGCTGCTGCGTGAAGCGAAAAAGCATGGGCTTCATACGACACTTGATACGTCTGGTGCGCTCCGACCTCCTAATTTGGATGCGATTTTAGATCACACCGATCTTGTCTTGCTCGATATCAAGCATATCGACGACGACATGTGTAAAAAGCTAACGGGACGTAGCAATGCCAACACGCTCGCGCTTGCCGAACACCTTTCCGAGCGCGGAACGAAAATGTGGATTCGCCACGTCCTTGTACCTGGATGGACGCTCGAAGAAGGTGCGCTTCGTCGCACGGCCGCGTTCATTCAAAAGCTAGACCATGTCGAGAAAGTCGAGATTTTGCCTTATCATGAGATGGGCGTCTACAAATGGGAGGCGCTCGGACTCGATTATCCGCTTAAAGGCACGAAGCCCCCGACATCCGATGAAGTCGAATGGGCAGAAGGGATTTTGCAGGGAACCGTATAAAAAAGCAAGCGCAGGCCGATGTGGTCTGCGCTTGCTTTACGTTACACTCGCTTTTTCTTCTTTTCTAGGACGCGGGCATGTTCTGCCTGTTTTTTCTCCATATAGAGAAGCTCTCGCTCAAGTTTGACGTAGCTCGCATAGCGTTTCGCATCTAGCGTACCGCTCGTGAGTGCCTCTTGGACGGCACAGCCCGGTTCTTTCTGATGTGAGCAGTCGCGGAAGCGGCATGTCTCGGCAAGTGCTTCGATATCGCGAAACGTCTCATCGAGGTGCTCGCTTCCTTCCCATAGTCCGAATTCTCGCATCCCTGGTGTATCGATGACGTATAAGTCGTCGATTCTGAACAGTTCGCGGTGTGTCGTCGTATGTTTTCCGCGCTCGTCCTGCGCCCGGACGGCTTGTGTGACGGCAAGTGTCTCGTGGGCGAGGGCGTTCGTCAGCGTAGATTTTCCGACGCCGGACGAACCGACGAAGGCGATTGTGCTCTCACTCGGCAATGCGTGACGAAGTTCAGCCACACCTTTTCCCGTTACAGCACTGACGGGGAATACTTGAATTCCAGGTGCGTTCACTTGAATGTCTTCGAGCAATGTGTCGACGGAGTCGACTTGATCGGTCTTTGTCAAGACGATGATTGGGATTGCCCCGGTGTCCCAAGCGGCTAGCGTATAGCGTTCTAGGCGACGAATGTTGAAGTCGTGTCCACACGCCATCGTAATCAAGACGTAGTCGACGTTCGCGCAGATCAGTTGTTCACGTGTCTCGTTGCCGGCGGCCGCTCGTGAAAGAACGGTCCGACGCTCAAGGAGATGGTGAATCGTACCTTGACCATGCTCGCGAACTTGAATCGTGACATAATCGCCGATGACCGGGTAATCCCGTTCGCTCGTCGCGGCATGTCGAAATTTTCCGGAAACCCCGCACATATAGGCGTTTTCTCCGATTGATACCGTATAAAGATGTTGGAACTGTGCCGTGACACGTCCCGTTTCAGTTTGTTGATTCAAAAAGAATCCTCCTTTTAGTGATGGAGGACGACAGCCCTCCGATTTGCTGACATTTGGTTACGTGCATGCATCATGTTGCTCATAAAACATCATCCTTTCGTTGTTCGATAGCATTAGTGTACCACAGTTATTGGAAACGGTACCATCTCAGTCTAAAGACCGAGGTGAAACAAGCCTTCCGCTCGTCGACCTATGTCAAATAACGTATTATGATAAGAGTGTACTTAACAAGGAGGGATGACAGATGAATCACCAAGTGAAAAAGGTGTTGTTCATCGTGGCCGCGATCGCTCTAGTGCTCGTGTTGATCGGTTCTTTACCGAATATGATTTTATTCGGATTAGGAGCGCTCTTGACGCTTTGGGCTGGAGTCCGTTTTCAGGCTGTGACACACATCGGTGCTAAAGTTGGTTTCGGGATCCTTGCTGTCATTGGGATTGGGACGATGCTCTCAAACATTTGGGCGCTCGTCGGAATCATTGTCGCGTGGTTGTTGTTTAAAGGGTATATGATGTATACAAGTGAAAAACGCGACCCGGATGTCGAGATTTTAAATGCAGACGGAACGCGTGCCGGCCGGAGCAGCTTCCAGCAGTTTGATCAAGTGTGGCAAAAATTTGTTAATCGTCGTTGAGATTTCATAAGGAGGATTCACCATGAAGACACCGTTTGATCAGTTTCGTGAATTAGCGAATGAATTGACGAAAGAAATTTCGAAAGAAGTGAAGAAGTATCAGGATAAAGAGATGCCACGTTCAAGTGGAGAAGCGGAATTGAACCGTCATATCCGTGGAGCGGAGAAGGAAGCGTTGTCGGTTGAACGACTCGTGGAACGTCAACGTACATTGCTTGCAGAACTTGCTGAAAAACGTGATGATGCCAAGAAGATGGCAGATAAACGATATGAGCAAACAGAACTGGCGAAACAAGCCGGGGAAGAAAAGTTGGCAGAACGTGCGGCACTCGAATCCAAACATTACGGGGAACAGTACCGTTACTTTGAAGGATTGATTGACGAAGGTGAACGCGAGTTAGATACATTAGAGCGTCGTGCGCTCGAGATGAAACTCAAACTCGATGAGATGCAAAATAAACGTTATGAGTTTGCGATGCGCGAAAACCTAGACTTGTTAAAAGGGGCACTCGACCAAATCTTTGGTCAAAATACGTCTCAGTCGCATCCATTCACTGAGGAAGAAAAGAAAGAACAACCTGCCGAAGAGAAGCAAGACACGCAGGAAGATGAAGATGATTTTGAAGCAAAATTGAAAGAACTGGAGCGTCGCTTTAAACAAGAGTGAGGCGATGGTTCGGCGATGACCTGAACAGGGTCATCGCTTTCTTTGCTTCATACATATGAACAGAAAGGGGGAATGGACATGGAACGTTGGAACACACGTCAAATCATTGGATTTATGATTATCTTATTTTCAGTCGGACTCTTCATCGATATCGTGACGGGTGGGAATAGCGTCTTATTCAGCATGATCCTCCCGCTGCTTCTCCTCTACATCGGTCGACGGTTCAGTCGTCGGGGGAAGCAGTCTGCTAGCTATATTTTTTACGCAATTGGGGGAATCCTCTTGATTGGCTTGATTTTCTCATCTGCGGCATTCGGATTCGTGCTCTCCGGACTCCTCCTGTTATTCGGCTATCGACTCTATAAGAATCGACCGGTCGAATCGAAAATCCGGACACCCCTTCGTCAAGAACAAGCCTTCTCATTTGGGATGAAGGAATCGGGGCACTATGTGTTACGTGATACGAATGAGTTCTTTTTACTACGGGACGTTGAGATGGATTTGTCACAAGCCATCATTCCGGAAGGAGAGACGTTCTTACTCCTCAATGGACTTGCGGGAGACATTCGAATTCTCATTCCTGCGGGGTATGACTATTCGATTGACGCATCGATCGGGTTCGGTAAAGTGCAGGTCGATGACTCGAACTATTCGCCGGTGTTCAATCGTCGCTTCTATACAGCGTCTGATGATTATGTCCAGGCTACACGAAAAGTCCGGATTCATATCGTGCTCATGAGCGGAAGTGTCGAGGTGATGACGGTATGAAAAAAGATTCTTATCCACGAACGGTCGTCTGGCATCAACTGTTTAGTAGCTTGTTGACGGCTTTCTTGATTACTGTAGCGTTTCTCATAGGTGACTCGACTTCATTGAGCGATTTATTTTCGCGTGAAGAAGGGTTGCCTTTCGGTGTGTCCATTCTAGTGATTGCCGTCTTGATCGGAAGTATCTTTGGCGTCGGTTCGTATTTTTATTTGCGCCGAGACTTTCGGGAAGTCGCCAATGCCCTTTGGAAACTGGAGAACCAAAAAGACATCACCTTCCGCCCGATGTCCCCATACCGAGATACACTCGAACGAATCGTCCGCGTATCGAAACAGCGCCAAGAAATGGTCGAGATGGCGAAGCGAGTCGGTGAGCGTCCGGTCAGTGTGGAAGAGGCGCGGAGTGAGGCCGTCGTCGAAGAAAGACGTCGCGTCGCACGAGAACTTCATGATTCGGTGAGTCAACAGCTCTATGCCATCTCGATGATGACGACAGCGGTCAAACAGACGATGCAGACGAAACCAGAACTCGCGAGTAAACAAATGGAACAAGTCGAGCTCATGGCGCAGACCGCACAGGCAGAGATGCGTTCGTTGCTGTTACAACTTCGGCCGGTCGAACTAGAAGGCATGACACTAAAGACGGGAATTGAACGCTTGTTAGAAGAACTGTCTCGTAAACAATCGACCGAGCTCGTCTGGCGTTTAGAGGAAGTGAAGCTCTCCCGGCACACTGAAAATGAACTGTTTCGGATTGTTCAGGAAGCGATTAGTAACACGTTACGACACGCCAAAGCGACTCGTTTAGAAATCGAGATGCGAACCGTGCAACAGACGGTCATCTTAAAGATTAACGATGACGGAATCGGATTTAATGTGGACGATACACAAGTCGCCTCATATGGATTACAATCGATAAGAGAGCGTACGGCAGAAGTCGGTGGAACGTTGCGATTGGTCAGTGTGCCGAATGTCGGGACACAAATTGAAGTACGTGTGAAACAACAAGTGGAGGGGTAATGATGATTCGAGTTGTATTAATTGATGATCATGAAATGGTTCGGGCGGGCGTATCTGCCTTTTTATCGACACAACCGGACATCGAAGTCGTCGGCGAAGCATCGGACGGAGCAACGGGAGCCGAGCTTGCGATTGCGGAGAAGCCGGACGTTGTCCTTATGGACTTGGTGATGGAGCCCGTTGACGGAGTCGAATCGACGAAACGAATTAAAGCAAGTTGGAAAGAAGCGAAGATTTTGGTCGTGACGAGTTTCTTGGATGATGAGAAAGTGTATCCCGTCATCGAAGCCGGTGCGATGAGCTATGTCCTCAAGACAGCGAATGCAAATGAAATCGCAGATGCGATTCGTCAAACCGCTGCCGGCAATCCGGTCATGGCCGCCCAGGTAACAGGAAAGATGCTCGAACGACTGCGTCATCCGGAAATGACACTTCATGAGAGTCTCACTGCCCGTGAACGAGAAATCTTGCAACTGATGGCGGAAGGCAAGTCGAATCAAGTGATTGCGGACGAATTGTTCATCTCACTCAAAACAGTGAAGACACACGTGTCGAACATCTTGACGAAGCTTGACGTCTATGACCGGACCCAGGCAGTCGTCTATGCGTTCCAACATAACTTGGTCAGTAAAGGATGAACCGTCTCCCTGTGATTGAAACGGAGCGCCTCCGACTGCGACCTCTCCAAATGGAGGACGGTCCGCACGTATTCGCCATCTTTTCAGATGAACACGTGCTACGCCACTACGGAATGGAGCCACATCGGACGTTAGAAGAAACGGAACAGATGCTGACGCATATGCTCGCACAAATCGAAACAGGTGCGATCATCCGTTTTGCCATCGAGCATCGCGAATCAAAAGCGTTAATCGGGACAATCGGGTTTCACAATCGGGCACCGTCGCATCGGCGTGCCGAGATCGGTTATGAACTCAAACCGGAGTATTGGCGTTCGGGTTATGCGACCGAAGCCCTTCACGCGGCGCTTCAGTTTGCCGTGACGTGTGAAATTGAACGGGTCGGTGCCATCGTCTATGTCGAGAATCTTGCATCCCAACGCATGTTGGAGAAGAATGGATTCTTTCAAGAAGGTCGACTACATAACTATATGCGTCAGCGTGGACAATCTCATGATGTGTATGTCTATAGCTATATGACCCATCAGTCAGTCTGAGCACACCGTTTCTACGGTGTGCTTTTTTCGTTTGTAAGAGAAATAAAATGGGAACCAACTAAAAGTGAGTCAATCAAAGGAGGATGATGAGATGAAAGCAGCATATATCGAACAGTATGGCGGGTCGGATGAGTTCAAAGTAGGGAAACTTGAACAACCGGCAATCGGTGCAGATGACGTATTAATTGAAGTTCATGCCGCAAGCGTCAATCCGGTCGATTGGAAGCTCCGTGAAGGATACTTGAAAGAAATGCTCCATTACGAGATGCCGCTCGTTATCGGGTGGGATGTATCGGGTGTCATCAAAGAAGTTGGGGCGAATGTGACCGAATTGAAGGTTGGAGATGAAGTGTTTAGCCGACCAGAAATCGCGCGCCAAGGCACATATGCCGAGTACGTCGCAGTCGATTCCCATCTTGTCGTCAAAAAACCAGCTTCGCTTAGTTTTGAGGAGGCCGCTTCACTGCCGCTCGTCGCGCATACGGCATGGCAAGTCATGTTCGAAGTGATGGATGCCAAACCGGGTGATCGAATCTTCATCGGAGCCGGTTCAGGTGGTGTCGGAACGGTAGCCATCCAGCTCGCGAAAGCACACGGTTTGTATGTCGTCACATCGACAAGCACGCCGAACGTAGATTGGGTCAAAAAACTTGGAGCCGACGAGGTCATCGACTATAAACAACAAGACCCGGCAGATACTGTCCGCGATATTGATTTCGTATTCGATACGATGGGGGGCGACGGGCAGAGCAAACTCTACCAAATGCTTAAAGAGAATGGGATGCTCGTCTCCATCTCCACACCACCAAATGAAGAGGAAGCCAAACAGGCGAAGGTCCGTGCCGAGTACGTCTTCATGCAACCGACAGGGGATCGTTTGAAAAAAATTGCGGAAGCTGTTGAAAAAGGCGAACTAAAACCTGTGATTGACCGGGTCTTTGATTTAGAAGATACGAAACTTGCTCATGACTATGGAGAAGAAGGGCATGCCAAAGGCAAAATCATCATCAAAGTGAAATAATCAAAAGAGATGGATTTCCGGAACAAATATCGGAAATCCATCTCTTGTTCATTTCATTTGATAGGCTACCTTATGTGGAGGTCAGCCTTTTTTCTGTGCTTGTATTTGTTCATCGATTTCTGATAGGTAGGTCCAACGTTCCATCTTCGCATCGAGTGTTTCTTTCAGTTCTGCAATCGTCGCATACAACTCATTGACTTTACCAAGGTCACTGCCCGCTGATGCAAGCGTCGCTTCCTGCGCTTCAATCTGTTCTTCAAGTGCGGCGATGTCTTCTTCGATCGTGTCCCATTCCTTCTGTTCTTTGAAGGTGAATTTCACGACTTCCGACTTCACGCGTTCCTTTTTCTCTTTAGGTTCTTTCTCTTTCTTCACTTGACGAACCTCTTCTTGACGCATGGCCAAATAGTCACTATATTCTGCGTGATACACCTGGATGACCCCATCTTCGAAAGCGATCAACTGTCCGGCGATCCGGTCTAAGAAATAGCGGTCGTGACTGACGGCGATGACTGTACCTGGGAAGGACTCCAAATAGTCTTCTAAAACAGACAACGTTTCCGTGTCCAAATCGTTCGTCGGTTCATCAAGGAATAAGACGTTCGGTTCATCCATGAGAATTCGAAGCAGGACGAGACGCCGTTTTTCGCCACCAGATAGCTTCGCAATTGGTTTATATTGCGCGTCCGGTGAGAAAAGGAAACGTTCGAGCATTTGCCCCGCCGTGATGACCTCGCCGTCCGGCGTGTGGATGACTTTGGCGATGCGTTCGATCTCATCGATGACCCGTCGTGACTCGTCTTCAAATTCGACTTGTTGTCCGTAGTAGCCTAAATGAACGGTTTCTCCGTGCACAATCGTACCGTTTGTCGGTTCTAGGCGCTTGGCGAGCAAGTTCATGAGCGTTGATTTCCCACTCCCGTTCGGGCCGACGATCCCGTAGCGTTCACGGCGACCGAAAATCCAATTGAACTGCCGAATGAGAAGGGAGTCATCGTATCCGAAAGATAAATCTTCGACTTCGATGACCTTTTTACCAAGTCGGCGAGATCCGACCGAGACGTCGAGCGTCTCGTCTTCCGCTAAGCTCTCTTGATGTTTCAAGTCTTCGACACGTTGAATGCGTGCCTTTTGTTTGGTTGTCCGGGCTTTCGCGCCACGACGCAACCAAGCGAGTTCGCGACGTAAAATATTTTGTCGTTTCTGTTCCATCGATTGTGCCCGTGCTTTTCGCTCGGCACGCTTCTCGAGAAAGAGTTCATAGTTCCCGTTATAGAAGTAACTCGTTCCATCCGCAATCTCCAAAATGTGATTCGTGACACGATTCAAGAAATAGCGGTCGTGGGTGATGAGCAGGATCGCTCCCCGGTAATCGGCAAGCATCGTTTCGAGCCATGCGATTGTATCGGCATCCAGTTCGTTCGTCGGCTCATCTAAGAGCAATAAGTCCGCTTCATCGAGTAACGCTGCGGCGAGCGCGACTCGCTTTTGTTGCCCCCCAGACAAGGCGTTCACATCGATTGACACGTCAGGAAGACCGAGCCGGTTTAAAATCGACTTCAGTTTTGCTTCCGTTTCCCAAGCGTCTGCGGCATCGACGGCCTGTTGGGCTTTCATGAAGCGTTCAAGTAACTGCTCACTTGTCGGGTTCGCTTCGAGTGCTTGTCTGGCGCGCTCGAACTGTTTCAACGCTTGAACGGAAGGAGTATCACTTGTGAATAAAGCGTCAAGGATCGTTTGTCCTTCGTCGAATTGAACCGTTTGAGTCAAGTAGCGAATCCGATAATCGTTCGGATGTTGCATCGTGCCTCGATCTGCTGTCTCGGTACCGGCGATGATTTTCATGAACGTCGATTTCCCCGAACCGTTCACGCCGATAATCCCGATACGGTCTCCGGGATGGATTGTCATCGTCACATCATCAAATAAGACTTTGTCGGCAAACTCTTTATGAATGCCTTCAATCATTAATAAACTCATGCGTTCTCTCCTTCAAGCTGTTGACGAATGGCCGCCTCGACCGTTGCTGCGATTTCCTTGTTCGGCAAATCAGCCGGATCAATCGCAGGTAGGAACGTGACCTCGACCGTTGCCGGGGTGATTCGATTTTTGGCTTCTAACAATTTATAACTGCCTTGAATCGCAACTGGAACGATTTTCGCACCACTTGATGTGGCAAGCGTCAAACTTCCAGCTTTAAACTCCTTCATCGGTCCACCTTTTGAGCGTGTACCTTCTGGGAAGACAATCATCGATTGGCCGGATTGAATCGTTTCGACTCCGGAACGAATGGCCTGAATCGATTGACGACGGTCACTCCGGTCGATGAAGATACACCCCATCAATTCCATCCAACGTGGGATAATCGGGAATTTTTGAACCTCGATTTTCGAGATAAACGCTTTCGGTCGTTTCGTGGCGGTCAACATAATCGGGACATCGAAGTTTCCTTGGTGGTTCGACACGTAGACGACGGGTTCATCCGGAATCTGGTCTTGGCCATGGACACGGATGTCTGCACCCGCAATCTTCAGTAGAAACTGTGCCCATTTATAAGCGATATCTTGTACGTAACGGTAACGCTTTGGCGTTTCGATTTTTTTCGCCTTCTGTAAAAACGGGACGGTGATCGGTAATACGGCAAAAAATGAGAAAAACCATACAGCTGTTCGAATCATTCTATTCTCTCCTCTCATGATGACAACAAGAAAGAGTCTTCTTCTCTTGACGAGAATCCGACCCTTCGGCATGAATCCTTATTCCCAAAAGCGAGAATCGCTCTCTTCTTCCTCTTCTTCGAGCTCGAACGTAATGCGTTTATTCACAGGATCGACGACGAAATAGGCGCCGTCTTGCTCGATACTTTTGATTTGCATGGCCTGATCACTTCCGATTTCGAGAGTGAGACGGATTCGGTTGTCATCATCGACAAGCAAAATACCGTCCTCTTTTAACCAAAGCTCCATGACAGGTGAATAACGAAGTAGCCATTCATTCGATAACGGGATTTCATTCATACGGTTATGTGCCTCCTGCGATTATAAATCCATTGTACGATGTCTGTTCCTACATAGGATACCAAATGTGGCGAGGGAAGACGAGCGTTATGTAGAGCGTTTTCGAGTCGTGGAGTGCATTCTGTCGACGACTCGTTTGATCCGTTTCTGGTTCCGTCTTTCTACAAAATACTCATTTGCCTGCATGAAGAGTTGTTTGAAGGAAGAGAGTCCCATCGCAATTAGGACGGCAAATAAAAATGTTCCGATTGGATCTTTGTACAATTCGGTCTGGAACAAAAAAGCAAGTCCTACGATTGATAAAATGGACGTGAGAAAATAAAAAATCATAGCGGAGTCTCCTTTTCTTAAAGGTATGAAAGAAAAAGGCATGGTCTTTTAATCGTATTCGACTTTTTGAAGGGAAATCCTGTTATGTATTGCAAAGAAAAAAACGCCTTCAGTGGGCTGAATGGCGTTTACTCTTGAGTCATGTAAGTCGAGGATGACGATACATTCGTGTCGACACCGTTTGAGAAAATAAAACTGAGAGATGCGAGTAATGCGAAAAAGGCGACAAGCAATCCTTTTGTAAAACGCTTTGCAAAAGAACGAGACTGTATATCAAACATTTATTATCCCCCGATCAATCCTAAATGAAACCTTATCTATACTGGACACTTCCTATATAATAACGTTTTCAAAAAAAGGATACTAGCAGAAAAAAACACGTTCACAAAATTGTCACAAAATTTTAATAAATCATGTAAGTTCTGTAAACAATCATGATTTCAACAGTCTCAAAACACGTTCACATTTTCGACACATTTATTCAAAATGTTGAAAGAGAACATGATATGATTAGGAACGTGTGTAGATAGGTATACTGACAGTAATAGCTTAGAAAAGGATGTGGGTGTAATGGCATTGCGCGCAGGAGAAGTAGTAGATTTAGTCGCGGAACGTTCTGCTGATTTTGGAGTATTCATTAGTAACGGCCGCGAAGAGGTGCTCCTTCACCGTAAAGAACAAACAGAAGAAGTGACAATCGGTCAAACGGTTCGTGTCTTCTTATATCATGATTCAGAAGGACGTCTCGCATCAACGATGACGATTCCGACCGTTTCATTTGATGAGTATGAATGGTTTGAAGTGACTGGCGTTCGGTATAACACAGGGGTCTTTGTGAATATCGGAATTCAAAAGGACGTTCTCGTTTCGATGGATGACTTACCGGAGAACCGATCATATTGGCCACAAACGGGCGATCAATTGTGTATTCGATTGAAGTATGACCAAAAAGGACGTTTGCTTGGGGACCCTGCACCATATGCGTTCTTGAACTTGTTGGCACGACCGTCGAAAGAAGAATGGAACAACCAGGACGTGCAGGCCATCGTCGTCAATAAACGCGAAGTGGGCGTCAACGTATGGGTCGAAGGGGAATCACTCGGTTTCTTGCATGAGGCTGAGATGACGCGTTGGCCACGTCTCGGAGAACAGTTGACCGTCCGTGTGACGCAGGTCAAACAAGACGGTACGGTCCTCGTTTCGATGAAGCCACGTGCCTATGAGGCGATTGATGGTGATGCGGCGAGCATCCTCTCGTATATTGAAGAACGTGGTGGCCAAATGCCATACGGTGATAAGACATCACCTGACATCATCGACCGTGAATTCGGGATGAGTAAAGCGGCATTTAAACGAGCGCTTGGAAAACTGTTGAAAGAGAAGCAAGTTGAAAAGCTCGACAACGGCTACAAATTGAAATAAGATAACTCATGTTCGGGTGACATGAAAAAGTTTGAAAATGTATTTCTTTCATTTTAGGAAGAAATACGTTATAGTTAATAAAGTTGACTATGAGGAAACATTGAGAAAACGTCTGTAGATCTGTCAAACTGAACTCAGACGTTTTTTGTATGAACAAAGGAGAATATAATTTGACAAAATTTCAAGACTTACAATTAAGTGAAGCATTAGTAAAAGGTGTACACAAAATGGGCTTCGAGGAAGCTACACCGATCCAAGCTGAGACAATTCCTGTCGCACTCACGGGAGTGGACGTATTAGGACAAGCACAAACAGGTACAGGGAAAACAGCAGCTTTCGGTATTCCGACAATTGAGCGAATCGATTCAAAGGCGCGTCAAGTCCAAGCACTCGTTCTTGCACCGACACGTGAACTTGCGATTCAAGTTGCAGAAGAATTAAACAAAATCGGTGAAACGAAGCGCGTATACGCACTTCCAGTATACGGTGGTCAACAAATCGACCGTCAGATCCGTGGTTTGAAAAAGAATCCGCAAATTGTCGTAGCGACACCAGGACGTCTCATGGACCACATGAAACGTAAGACAATCAAACTCGATGACATTCAAACAGTCATCTTGGATGAAGCGGATGAAATGCTCAACATGGGCTTCGTTGAAGATATCGAAACGATTTTGGCTGGTCTTCCTGAAGAGCGCCAAACGCTTCTCTTCTCAGCGACAATGCCACCACAAATCAAAAAGATTGCTGAGCGCTTCATGAAGTCGCCGACAATCATCAAAGTGAAAGCGAAAGAAATGACAGTTGAGAACATCAACCAACAATTCCTCGAATTGCGTGAAGGTCAAAAATTCGATACACTTTGCCGTTTGATCGACATCGATTCACCAGAACTCAGCATCATCTTCGCTCGTACAAAGAAACGTGTAGATGAAGTGACAGAAGCCCTCATCAAACGCGGATACACTGCAGACGGTCTTCACGGAGACTTAACGCAATCGAAACGTGACCAAGTCATTCGTCGTTTCAAAAACGGAACAATCGATATCTTGGTAGCGACTGACGTTGCGGCACGTGGACTTGATATTTCAGGTGTCACACACGTTTACAACTTCGATGTACCACAAGACCCAGAAAGCTACGTACACCGCATCGGTCGTACAGGTCGCGCTGGTAAGACTGGTACAGCCCTCACGTTCATCACGCCACGTGAATTTGGACAAGTGAAGGCAATCGAGCGTGTGACGAACAAGAAGATGAACCGTCGTCACGTACCGACAATCGCGGAAGTACTTGAAGGAAACCAAAAGCAAGCAGCTGAAGAGTTGATCGAACGCGTTCAAGCGGGCGACTTCAAAGCTTACACGCAACTTGCGACAGAACTTCTTGAAGAGTACGAAGCAGTCGAAATTCTCGCTGCTGCCCTTCGTGGATTGACAAAAGAGCCAGATTCAACTCCTGTTGAAATCTCGTACGCTGAACCAGTTCGTGTGAAACGCCAAGGTGGCCGTGGTGGCGATCGCGGTGGATACCGTGGTCGTAACGACCGTCGTGGCGGTGGCCGTGGTGGCGATCGTCGTGGTGGACGCGGTGGCGAACGTCGTGATGGACGCAGTGGAGACCGTAAAGGATCATTCCGTGGTGACGATCGTCGTCGCTCGGATGACCGTGGTCCACGCCGTCCGCGTGACTAATCATCGTGAAATGCCGCATTTCCCTAAGTGGATTTGCGGCATTTTTTATTGTGTCGTGCTACACTAGTTGAGTAGAGATAGAAGGATGAGGTGTCAACGGATGGTGGAATTAAGTTTCGGTCTCCTTGTGCTGCTTGGTTGTGTAATCGCACTCAAACCAATCGTGTCAAAGACAGACCGTCCTAACTTTCGTTATATCCCCGTGGCGACATTGTTATTTGGAGCGATGATTTTTTTAGTGTTAGCCATTGGAGTAGGCGGAAAGATGGGCATTGCATATGGCGTGGTGAGTATCGCCTATTTTATTGCTTGTTTCGGTGCCTATATGTATGTACACACGCGAACGAGCTGATTGTAGCTCGTTTTCGCATTTAACGAAGAGGTGATGAATTGTGGATGCGGTAGAAGTGATGGTCCATCCTGAAGAAGTGATGGTGACGTATGAACCAATCCTTGGAGCGGCGACGTTTCAAGTGGAAGGATATATGGTACATGGACGATTCCGAGGCGAATCATTGACACCGTTTTTTTATGATGATGACGTTCCCCTCGAGTATCAATTAGACATCGCCCAACGAATGGAGCAACTCGCGGCAGCGCAACTTCGTGACGTCAAACCATTCGTCACGTTCAGATGCCGGTCGGAATGGATTCTCGAAGAAGGGGGAGAAGCCTTTTTAGCCCCACTACGCGAATTGAATTTTCCGTTACACCGTATTTATGTGACCTTACAAGGGACGGACTTAGTCGACGTCCCGCGATTGTCACGTGTCATTCAATACTATCGGTCCTATGGATTGAAAATTGCATTAGACTTTGCCGAATCGACGAGTATCGAAGACATCATGACGCTTGCGCCAGAATTATTGCTCGTCGACCTTGGCACGATGGTCGAGAAAAAGACGTTATCGGTCACCTATCCGAACATGCTTCAGACGATGGAGTATATTGCTTCGAAGCTTGGTGCACCGCTTCTTTACAAATCCATCAACCACATCGGACAGCTTCGTTACGCGTGGCAGCACGGTGGTCGGTATTACATGGGTGGCCTACTAGGCTTGGAAGATGAGATTCCCCAACGAGAAATCAAAGGTATGGGTGTGTTGGCACAAGAAGTGCCTTCCTTCTTTTTACATGACCAGAAACGATTGAATCGCTTATACGAGCTTGAATTTGAATTACATCGCCGGATTGGAGAACTTGTTCAATCTGGAAAGTGGTCGAGAGACAAGAAAGACGAGTGGATTCAATTCATCGCCCCAAAACTGGAAGAGGTGTTTGTTCGTTATTATATAACGGATAAGACAGGTTTCCAGACGAGTGCGAACGTCTACTGCGTGAATGGAGAATGGCGTGTCGATAATACGTATCGAGGCTATAACTGGAGTTTCCGACCGTATTTCATTCAGACGATGGCGGCGATGGATGTTCGAGGGCGTGGCTATTTATCGGGAGACTATCGTGATTTCAGTTCAAATGAAGTGACGCGAACCTTTAGCTATCCGTTACCGGACGGCATGTTCTTATTTGCCGACATATCCGAAGAGTATTTATATCAAAACCGATTATTGGATTGAAAGGAAGATGGACGATGCTAGATTATGATTACGATGCATTGCGCGAAATCGGGCGAATCGTCGCACTTGCGCGAGATGAGATGGCGAAAGCCGTCAAGCCCGGTATGACGACAAAAGAATTAGATGCGATCGGGCAACGTATTTTAGAAGAAGAAGGTGCAGCTTCTGCACCGATTACGATGTACGAATTTCCAGGTTACACATGTATCTCGCTCAATGACGTTGCTGCCCATGGTATTCCGGGAGATGAAGTCATTCAAGAGGGCGATATCGTCAATGTCGACGTCTCCGCTGTGAAGGATGGATATTATGCCGATACGGGACGTACAGTGATTGCGGGGGCGGCGAAGTCACCCCAGCACGAACGTTTGGTCGAAGTATCCTTGACTTCATTAGAAGCTGGACTCAGCAAGGTCAAGGCGGGTGTGAAAGTCAATCAGATCGGGAAAGCAATTTACGCTGACGCGAGAAAGAATGGATTCACGGTCATCCGGAACTTGGCCGGACACGGTCTCGGTCGGACATTGCACGGGGAGCCAGAGACGATCTCGAACTATTATAGTCGCGAAGAAAATCAGTTATTAAAAGCCGGGCAAGTGATTGCTGTTGAGACGTTCATCTCGACAAAGGATGAAATCGTCTATCAATCGGAAGAGGATGGTTGGACGCTCTTCACTCCGAACAAGAGTCTTGTTTCGCAGTTCGAGCATACGGTCGTTGTCACAGAAGATGGATATGAAGTGTTAACGGGATCGTTCCGTTAACGTAAAAAAGGTGTGGTTCTCGTGAACCGCACCTTTTTTCATGTTTGCAATGTAATCACTTCTTCGCGTAACCGTTCAATCACATTCCAATCTGGTTGTACGGAATCCGGAAGAGTCAACTTTCCATTCTCCACTTCAAGCGGGGTATCGAGTAAATCTTGCTCGAAATAAGCGCTCGTGCCTGACATGTCCGCGGGGAAGCTCGCGCCGCTTAACGAAGCAAACAAGAGTGTATGATATCTTCCGATACCGGATTCATACATGCCACCGACCCAGTATGGCGTTCCGTGTTTTCGAATGTGGAGCGCCTCGCTAAGCCCACCGACACGTGCGGGTTTAATGTTGACGATTTTTCCGGCACCAAGCTGTGCCATCGTATCCACGTCGTCATAAGACGTGATGGATTCGTCGAGACAAATGGGGGTCGTGAGTTTTGCTTGGAGAGCCGCTGATTTTGTGAATTGTCGGCTTGGGTACGGTTGTTCGATCATCAATAACCGATGGGCATCGAGTTGTTCGAACCATTCCATCGGTTGATCGGACGCACTTCCGTTTAAATCAATCATGAGAGGCGCATCAGGGAAGACCGCGCGAATCTCACGTAGGGCAGGAACCAGTTCATTAGGAGATGCCTTTAATTTGATGCGTTCGAATCCGTCAGCTAATGCCGTCTCGATGGATTTCATCGTTTGATTCAGTAACCCAATCCCGATTGTTCGTCCGCAGGAAACGGAATCTCCGGCGCTCATGAATGACTTGAGTGATTTGTTCGCGCGCGTTGCTTCAATCTCCCAGAGTGCACTTTCCCACATTGCCTTTGCCATGTGCTGACCAATGATAGATGAGACTAAGTTCGGAAACACGTCCGTTGTGACCGTCATCCCTTTCAGTAAATTGAGAATTAGTTTAGACGTATCGATCATGGATTGGGTCGTTTCTTCCGTATACCAAGGTGTTTCGAAAGCGGCACCTTCTCCGTATCCGATGACACCGTCTATGGTCTCTAGACGGAGGATAAGCGTTCTTCGGACAGATAAGACGGCGTGTGCCGTCACAATCGGGTGTTTAAACGTCAAAGGGACGATGGAAAGCTCAGCACGTTTGATCATGACAGTAGCTCCTTTAAGCGATGGCGCATTAATTTTCCGTTCGCGTTTCGTGGTAAATTCGGTGCGTAGTGGATGGCGATCGGGTGCTTATATTTAGCCAACTGTGAGTCGAGAACATGCTTCATCTCGGCTGGATCATAGGAGCCGACGACGAAGGCGATCGGGACTTCTCCCCAAGTCGGATGCGACTGTTTCGTGACGCCGACGTCTTGAACACCGGCACAGCGTAACATGGCGGCTTCGATTTCAGCCGGATAAACATTTTCACCACCTGAAAGAATAAGGTCGGTTCGGCGATCGTGTACATATAAATAGCCATCCCTCATCGTGCCGAGGTCACCCGTTCGCCAATAACCATCGGGTGTCCAAGCATCTGATTCAGGTTGTTCGAAGTATCCCTTCGTCACAGTTGGTCCCTTTACTTCGATTTCTCCGTCTGAATTAATTCGAATACTTGTTGGGGCGATTGCCTGACCACTCGAACCGATATGCGAGAGCGCTTCGTTCGGGAGCAGCGTGGCGACTTGAGAACACGTCTCGGTCATCCCGTATGTCTGAGCAATCGGTAACTTGCGTCGTTCTGCTTCTTCTAGTAATGAGCGCGGGACGGGTCCGCCTCCGACGAGCAACGTGCGAAGTCGGTGCTTTTTCAGGCCAGCATCGAGCAATCGTTGCAGCATAATTGAGACGAGTGATAGCTGGGTGATGCCTTCTGTCTCGATGACGTGAAGTGTTCGATCGACATCGAATCGTGGCTCGACATAGAGCGTCGAACCGATGATGGCACTCCGATACACTTGAGACAGTCCACTCATGTGAAAGAGCGGGGTCACCGCGAGCATCCGGTCTGATGGACGATAGTCTAAATGCGCTTCAGCGGCTCGGGCACTAGCGAGGTGATTCCCGTACGTCTGTTGCACCGCTTTGGCTCGACCCGTCGTTCCGGACGTAAACATGAGAGACATGGTTTCATCTTCATTCCACTCATGGGTCACGGTGAAACATGAAGTGGTCCGGCGTGTGATCAGGAGTTGGGTGATAGACAAATCGATTTCTACGTCAACGAGAAGGAGGTCCACTTTTGCTGTTTGTAGCTGAGTACGCACTTCCTCTTCTGTCAGCCGTGTATTCAACGGAACAAGCACTTTTCCGAGCAGATGTACTGCATGAACGGCAATGACATAGTCTTTGCTGTTTTTAGCGAATATGCCAATTCGTTTGGCGGTGGGTGTCTGTTCATGGATGAACTGGGCAAGTTGAAGGCTTTCCGTGCGTAGCATTGCCCATGTCAATCGATCGTCAGCTGTCACAAGGGCGAGATGTGACGCTGGGTGTTTCCGAATCCATTCATACATAGCTGTCACCTCCAAAAAAAGAGTAGCGAAATCGCTACTCTCTCAACAATTAAGGGAAACGTGGGAATTGACCGAAGTCAGGGTCACGTTTTTCTTTGAACGCATCGCGTCCTTCTTTTGCTTCATCTGTCGTGTAGTAGAGAAGCGTTGCGTCTCCAGCGAGTTGCTGAAGTCCGGCAAGACCATCTGTATCTGCGTTCATTGCTGCTTTCAAGAAGCGAAGCGCTGTAGGTGAGTGTTGTAAGATTTCTTGGCACCACTTGATCGTTTCTGCTTCGAGTTGATCGAGTGGGACCACCGTGTTGACGAGTCCCATGTCGAGTGCTTCTTGTGCATCGTATTGACGGCAAAGGTACCAGATTTCACGAGCTTTCTTATGGCCGATGATCCGTGCCAAGTATCCAGAACCGTATCCTGCATCGAACGAACCGACTTTAGGACCTGTTTGTCCGAAGCGAGCATTGTCCGCTGCAATCGTCAAGTCACAGACGACATGAAGAACGTGTCCTCCGCCGATTGCGAAACCTGCGACCATGGCGATGACCGGTTTTGGAATGACACGAATCAAGCGCTGAAGGTCGAGGACGTTCAAGCGTGGGATTTCATCTTCCCCGACATAGCCGCCATGTCCACGAACTTTTTGGTCCCCACCTGAACAGAATGCCTTTTCGCCTTCACCTGTCAAGATGATGACGCCGACTTCTTTATCGTCGCGCGCGCGAGCGAATGCATCAATCAATTCATTGACCGTCAACGGACGGAATGCATTGCGCACTTCGGGACGGTTGATGGTGATTTTGGCAATCCCGTTCCACGTTTCATATTTAATGTCTTCATACGTCCGGACCGATGTCCAGTTCGCTACTGATTCCATTTTAAATACCCCCTAAAATCAATTTCTTTATTATTGTACCAAACTCTGATGCATTCTCAATATGAGGAGCATGCCCTGCGTTTGAAATTTCATAGATTTTAATATCTGGTCGCTCTTCCTGCATGTATCTTGCGATGGCTTTGAACTTGAGATCGTCTGACCCGACAATCAAGTCGGTACGGGGGAGACACTGCAATGTGCCCCATAACGATGGCATATGTCCCGTACCGATTGACCGCAAACTGTTTGCGAGGGCATTCGGTTGTTGGGCGAGCCGACCTGTTCGGAGTGAACGTTTCATGTCTTCCGTCTGTCGCCAAAGCGGAAGGTTCTCCCAACGATTCACGAATGCAGCGATACCCTTGGTTTCAATCAAGTGAGCCAATTCTGCATCTTGGCGGCGGCGTGCGGCTCGTTCCTTAGAAGTGAGCAGACCGGGGGTCGTGCTGATCCCGATGACATGTTCGACACGCTCGTCGCATGCGGCGAGTGTCAATGCGATTCTCCCACCGAGTGAATAGCCGACGACTGTCCAAGGTCGGTCGTCCGTATCCAGTAAGCGGGACAAATCCTTAACTTGCTGACTCATTGTCGAACGATTGACTGAAGGGTGCTCCGTTGCGCCATGTTGGAGGAGCGACGGTGACACAAGACGAATCGGTAATGTAGGGAGCGAATCGACCCAATGGGCGTTTCCGGTGAATCCGTGTAAAAATAATACCGGTTTTCCCTCACCGCGATGAATCACTTCATAACGTACGCCACGTAAATCGATGTTCATGATTCGTTCTCCGTGATGAGGCGAGCGCAGACAGATTGTGTCCAACCTCGATGGATCGTCACATTCTCCTCACGATTCGATGGGAATTCGATTAAATGAACGCCATCTTCAATCGCTTCTTGAATTTCATCCGGTCGTTCAATTAGACGATACGATAAGCCATATGTGTCAGCAAATCCACGGATATTTAAATCAAGCGGTGTGCCGAACAAATCTTCGAACAACTGTGTGTCGACAGAAGCCTGCGGGAGGAAGGAAAATATCCCTCCACCGTTATTGTTAGCAATCACGACGGAAAATTTTCCGGGATGATGCTTTAACAGTTGCAAGGCGTTGCTATCATGATAGAACGCTAAATCACCGATCAATAGAGCGCCGTGAGCCGTATCATAACTGCTTCCGAGTGCAGTGGATAACACACCATCAATTCCGTTTGCGCCTCGATTGGCGAGAACGTGTATATTCGTGCCGGCAGACAGTGATGTATCTATATCTCGAATCGGCATACTATTACTGACGAATAGACGCTCAATCGATGTATCGAGCAATCGTTTCGTCAATTCCGCTTCACCTTGAAGTGACGATTTTGCAGACTCGGCAACCTCTTCAAAAAAGCGTAAACGTTCAAGGTACCGAGGTTCGTTTGCGGATGCGATGAGCGGTAGAAAATCGAGTGCGTCGCCGTAACAGATGGTGGCTCGGCTACTTGGGTCGCGATAAGATCCCGGTTCATCGATGACGAGTTGATCCGCCATGGTCATCCATTGATTGAAGCGTTTCGAAACAGGTGCAGCCCCGAAACGGACGAACACCTCAGGCAACCAATCAGTCCGATGCTCACTCGCGAGCCACGTGTCATAGTTGGTCAAGACGCCGTCGAAACGTCGCATGCCACTAAGAGGATCGGCGAAAATCGGGATCTGTCGTTCGGAAGCGAATTCAACAATGGATTTCTGCCAAGATGTCGGGGTGTAAGGTCCGACGACGAAGGCGAGTCGTTTTTGACTCGTGCATTCCGAGAAAATGTTTTTGTCTGCTTGTGTCGGCCGAATACACTGTCGTTCTGGCAAGACAGGGTCAGCTTTTAACATCTGTTTCAATGACTCGAGGTCAGGAAGCAGGGGCTCTCGAAACGGTACATTCAAATGAACAGGTCCCATCGGTGCTTGCATTGACAGATTCGTGAAGCGGGTAATCGTTTGTTTCATAAACGATAACGTTGTCTCCTCTGGAACAGGCAAATCAATGCTCGTCTTCACTTGTTCACCGTAGAGGCGGACTTGATTGATTGCTTGTGGAGCCCCGACATTGCGCAGTTCATGAGGACGGTCGGTTGTCAGTACGACGAGTGGCAACTGCGATATGAACGCTTCTGTCACAGCCGAATAGTAGTTTGTTGCCGCCGTTCCACTTGTGCAAATCAATGCGACCGGGCGAATTGTTTCTGACGCACGGGTCAGTCCAAGAGCAAAAAATCCGGCAGATCGTTCATCGACGATGATGTGATGACGAATCTGAGGATGAAGATATGCCGCTACAGCGAGCGGAGTCGAGCGGGATCCTGGGCTGATGACTACGTCTTTTACACCGGACGCAACAAGCCGATTTACCATGGATGCGACCCAATCGGTCAAAACCTTATTCATCTAGGGTGCCTCCTTGATTGTGTAAATCAAACTGCAAAGCTTGTTTGATTGGACTCATTTTTATTTCTGTTTCTTCGAGCTCTTGCTCGAGTGCAGAGTCTTTCACAATCCCACATCCAGCATACAGTGCGACGAATTGGTGTTGAACGAGTGCAGAGCGGATTGCCACGACAAACTCGCCGTCGCCTTCATTGTCTACCCAACCAAACGGAGAACCGTACCACCCGCGGTCGAATCGCTCGATTTCACGAAGCAATCGGACCGATGTCCGCTTCGGAGAGCCGCCGAGTGCTGGCGTTGGATGTAGCGATTCCGCAAGTGACAGCAAGGAAGCATTTGTTTCGAGTGTCGCTTGAATTGGGGTGTGTAGATGGAACACCGAGCGATTTGCCAAAATTTGCGGAGTATCTCGTGTTTGAATCGGTGCAGTATAGGGTGTCAACGCCTGCTTGATGTCTTTCACGACAATTTGATGCTCCTCACGATTTTTTGAATCGTTTAGGAGTTTCTCTTTCGCAATTTCTGCCTCGATCTCGGTTTTCGGACGCTTGATTGTCCCGGCGATGGCAGCCGTGTTCAGTTGCATGCCTTCTTTTTGAATCAATCGTTCAGGAGTCGCCCCAAAGAAACCAGTGTCACGCTTTGGTTGATACAAATAGATGTAACTAGATTCTTGATGATCTGCTAAATGCTTCAAACTTTTTGAGAAGGGGAACGCATCATCGGAACGCTGATAAATTTCTTCGCGGGCAATCACGATTTTTTCAACTCGTTCTTCTTCAATCAACTGTTTAGCCTGTTGGAAACTGGACTTGAAGTGATCGACCCCATCTTTCACTTTTGTATAAGACGGCGTCGCTTCTTCCGTCGGACGAAGTGAACTGAACTGGGCCAACTGATCTGCCAATTGAATCAAATACTGTTCGACCGACTGCTTCGAAGAGACGAGAGTGGCCACTGTCAACGTGTGTCGGTCTTTATAGCGACGGTATAAAAATTTTGGGACGACGAGTGATGCTTCCCCAAAGGCATCCCACATACTTTTTTGTGGTCGCATAAACGTGTCGAATGAAAAACCGGCGAACGCGTGGATTGTCGCATCGACATCTCGTCGGTGAAGACTCCAATCGTATTGAAGTCGCTGAAATCGTTCGGGTCCAGAAGCGCTCAAGACGAGTGCATCCCCGCAACCTAGCATTTCGAGCGTCCGGTCTGGTGTCATGAAATAATAATGGGACGTATCGGTGTTCTGGATGATTTGAAAAGCATCGAACGCCGAGATTTCCCATGTGTATGATGCGAGGACAGGCCGTTGCCAAGCTCGCGCCCGTTTATGGGCCTGCTCAATTCGCTGTTTTATATGTGTTTGAGTATCTGGCATAAAAGAAAAGCCTCCTCAATCCGATAGAATTCTCACTCTTTAGTGTATCATGAGTTCGCAATACACCTGCCTATGAAATGCTCGGGAAATGATCAAGAATCTAGGATAATGGGCTGGCGTTGACAGATTTTTTCATCGAGACGTAAACTAACGAAGGGAGGGAACGAAATGAAACAGAAATCGAAAGGGGCATATTGGCGAATGATTCGCCCGCATACCCTGACCGCAAGCTTTATTCCGGTCTTGCTCGGGACGTTCATCGTCCTCGATCAAACCGAACTCAAGTGGGGACTTTTCCTTGCCATGTTAGTGGCATCTGTCCTTATTCAAATCGCGACGAACTTATTTAACGAGTATTATGACTACAAGCGTGGTCTTGATCATGAGGGGTCAATCGGAATCGGAGGCTCCATCGTACGTGATGGATTTACACCACAGCAAGTATTAGCGGTGGCGCTCGGCATGTATACGATTGCGGCACTACTCGGGCTCTACATTGCGGCATCCACAAGCTGGCATTTGCTTTGGATCGGCGCCTTGTCTATGCTTGTCGGCTACTTATATACTGGAGGGCCGCTACCGATTGCCTATACGCCGTTTGGTGAAATTGTCGCTGGGCTATTCATGGGATATGTCATCATCGGGATTGCCGGCTTTATCCAAATCAATACGGTGACGACGGAGTTGCTACTCGTGTCGTTCCCGATGGCCTTGTTGATCGGAGCAATCTTACTTGCGAATAACATCCGCGATTTAGATAACGATAAAGAGAATGGTCGAAAAACGATCGCATGTCTAGTCGGTCATCGACGTGCGGTATATGTATTGGCCGCATTCTTTATCGCGGCATTAATCGGCATCATCTTAGCGGTTGTATTATATGGCGTCACTCCGTGGGTCTTGCTGTCGCTCTTTACGGTGCCGGTCATGGTCCGGGCGATTCAACGGTTTTGGCAGAAGGCAGAACCGGCCGCATTGATGCCTGCAATGGCGATGACAGCGAAAGTGAACACGCTGTTCGGAGCATGGATGGTCATCGGACTCATCGTTTCAAGATTTGTGTTGTAAAAAAGAGGAGGCGTTAACGTGTCAGTCGTAAAAGAAATGCTTGAATTCAATAAACGTTTCGTAGAGGAAAAACAGTACGAACCGTTCGTATCTGATAAATTTCCAGATAAGAAAATCGTCATTTTGACGTGTATGGATACACGTTTGACGGAACTATTACCTCAAGCGCTAGGACTTAAGAATGGAGACGCTAAAATCATTAAAAATGCGGGTGCAGTCTTGTCACACCCATTCGGTTCGGCCATGCGCTCCATTTTGGTCGCACTCTATGCGCTAGGAGCAGAAGAAGTTGTCGTTGTCGGACATTACGATTGTGGGATGGCGGCGATTGAACCGACTGTCGTCATCGAAGAGATGGAGCGTCGTGGAATCGACCCGCAAACGTTGAAGACGCTAAAGTCTTCAGGAATGGATTTGGAGCAGTGGCTACATGGATTTGATTCAGTTGAAGAGAACGTCGTTCATTCTGTTAACCTGATCAATAACCATCCACTGTTACCACCAGGAACGAATGTACACGGATTCGTGATTGACCCGGCGACGGGACGTCTTGATCCGATCGAAGCATAAGAAAGGAGCGCGTTCAGCTTGAACGTGCTCCTTTTGAATTATCCGTACGTGTTCGTCGGGATGTCATCATAGTTATCTTCTTCTTGCTTTTGTTTCGCTTTCTTTTTGTTCTTTTTGAAGTCGCGTTCGTGTTCCTGTTCACTCGGTGTCTTGAAGAAGCGCATCCATGTCGCGTTGATTTCAGATCCGATTAAAATAATCATCCCGGTTAATTGTAACCAGAGCAACGTGACGATGATTCCTCCGAGTGAACCGTAAGTCGAGTCGTAACTCCCAAAGTTTGAAACGTATAGGCTGAAACCGAATGAGACGACTTGCCAACCGATGACACCGAAGATGGCACCGGGGATAGTGCTTTTCCAAAAGACGTGCTGTTGTGGAGATACTTTATAAAAAATCGAAAGCGTCAAAATGAGGACAACCGTCGTAAGGACATATCGGAACACGTTGATTATCATTTCTTCGGCTCCGGTAATGTTGACGGGTAAATACTCAGTGACGAATGAAATGATTTGAGACCCGAACACGTTCGAGAGAATCAGCAGTAGCATCCCGATCCCAAGCAGAATCGTCAATCCGAGTGCCAACCCTTTTTTCACAAAAAAGTTACGTTCATTGTCTTCACCATAAGCATGAAGGGAGGTCGTGATGAGACGGTCGACCCCTTTTGCGGCGGACCAAATCGCCAAAATCGCACCGAGCGATAAAAGACCGCCTCGCGGTTCGCCAATCGCCTCGAAAATTCCCGTTAAAAAACCGGAAGCTGCGGACCCGGGTGCCAAATCGTTCAATTGATTCTGAAACGAATCTTGTGAGACGTCGAAAAAGGACAAGAGCGCCAAAATAAAGATGATTCCAGGAAAAATGGATAAAAACCAAAAGAATGCGAGGGTAGCCCCGTAGTCTTGAACATCATGCTCTTGAAATCGTCGAAATAACTCTTTCCCAAATGAAAGCCAATTCTTTTTTTCTTTCACTTCTGTCATTGCCATAATAAAACCCTCCTGACTCGATCGTTAAAAAACGTTTCCCGAATTCGGCAAGGTGTACACCTGATTACTCCTCCGATAAGGTCAAATCGTAAAAACGTTCCTCATGTGAGGCGAGTTTTTCAGCAAGTGAAGGTGGACGAACGGGGAGATGAGGGAGTGCAGACCGTTTAATCCACATCGGTGTATACGATCCGTTAGTCTGTTCTTCTTGAAACTCTTCACCTGTTCCGGTCCCGAATTCGCCACCTGTCATCTTCGCCCAATAATAAGGATTTAACTCGTTATTGAATGCGACGTAGGCAGCGACACCTTCTAGTTCCACGTGAACACCGAGTTCTTCAAATGCTTCACGTACGGCCGTCTCTTCTGTTGTGTGCCCATATTCGACTCCGCCACCAGGGAAAACGTAATAGAGGACGTTTTCTTTTTCGCGACGGATCAAAGCCACTTCATCTTGATCATTCATTAAAATAATCGCGCTTCTTAATTTCGTTCGAACCAATGAAATCGTTCCTTTCGTTCCTGTGATTTTGCACAAAACGCATCGACGATTCGCCGATGCGTTCTATTTATTCTTGCGTAGGTTGTTCTAATGATGCGTACATCTCTTGCGTCAATCCGTTCTCATGCGAAGCGATGACTTTTCCTGCGACACGCATACCTAATCGAAGCGCCTCTTCAATCGAGTGTTGTTTCATAAGTTCAGAAATGACAGCGGAGAAGAAGGAGTCACCAGCTCCCGTGGAGTCTGCGACTTTCACTTTCGTCGTCGGGACGTGACCTTGTTCGTTCGTACGAAGGTCCACATACACGGCACCAAGCTCACTCATCGTGACGATGGTGAGGGGGGCACCTTTCATGGCGAGTACTTCCGCGACACGAAGGGCATCGTCTACCGTGACGATTGACATGTCGGATAAAATTTCCGCTTCTTCACGACTGCAGATGAATCCTGTGAATCCTTGAAGCAAATGACGGTTTCGTTCGATGACGGATAGGTGGCCACAGACACCATAAAGCGGTAAATCCATTTCACGGCATAGTTCGATCGTCTCGTTCAAGACGTTGACCGATAAGTCTAAGTCGATGGCGACCGCATCGCTCTCTTCAAAGACCGTATCGATTTGACGTAAAATCGCTTCTTCCATACGGGCTTCGTCTGGTTGTTTCGAAATAGATGTTTGAAGATCACCGTTATTGTCCATCACAGCGAGCCACATGCCCATACCATTATCGTCAAGCATGTCGACCCCGTCGACGTTTACATTCAAGCAACGTAATTCTTCGAGGACACCGACACCGATTTGGTCGTTCGTGACGGTCGAGACGAAGCGGACATCGTTGCCGAGCACACCTAAGTTTTGAGCAACGTTTCGACCTGTTCCGCCATTGGAGAAAGTGATGTCGCCGACATTCTTCGCATCTTTGTGGAGCGGTGCGAAGGAAGTCCCTTTAATATCGACAAACACCTTGCCGATGACTGCAATCGTATTCATATCTTGTACCACCTTTAGTCAATCTTTCGATCAGTTTCAGTCTGTAGACACATTGTTTCAATTATAACGAAATCGACATATTGTTTCAATCCTCGATTCCATTTTGTCGAATAGATCACTCCCATGATGACGTGAGGAGTCGAAGACCGTTCAAAATAACCAAAATAGTGGAACCTTCATGTCCGACGACCGCGAACGGCATGATGAGTAACTCAAAGATGTTCGTTGCGATCAGAACGAGGATCACACCGAGTGCAAAAACGACGTTCTGTAAGACGATGCGATTCAACTTACGTGATTGACGAATGGCGTCGCTCAATCGGACGAGGTCGTTTTTCATTAAGACGACATCTGCCGTTTCAAGTGCGGCATCCGTACCTTCGCCCATGGCAATCCCCACGTCGGCGGTCGCAAGGGCGGGGGCATCATTGATTCCGTCGCCGATCATCCCGATTGTTCCATATTCCTCTCGTAACATCTTGATTTGCGAAACCTTCTCTTCAGGCAAGCATTCGGCGATATAGCGTGTCAATCCAGCTTCGTTCGCAATAGCGCGAGCGGTTGCCTCGTTGTCTCCGGTAATCATGATGGTCGCAATCCCTAAGTCGTTCAGTCGCTTGATTGCTACCTTTGCCTCGGGTCGTAGCGTGTCACGTAAGGCGTAAGCACCGATGGTACGTGTCTCGTCACTGATGAAGACGAGTGTATGACCGGCCTCTTTCAATCGTTCGACATCATTCTTAAAGAAATCACCGCTTCGGTCAGCGAACTTCTGTTTTCCTACCCGATACGTCGTCCCGTCAATCGTTGCTTCAATTCCGGAGCCTGTGATGTCTTTGAAGTGTGTCATTTCCCCGCTATGTTTTCCGGTGTAGGAAACGAGCGCTTCAGCAAGTGGATGCATCGAATGCTCTTCAATCAAACTGACAATTCGGTTGACATCCTCTTCTTCTAATGAAGGTGAGATGAGCGCTTCTTGCACAATCGGTTTCCCAATTGTGAGTGTCCCGGTCTTGTCAAAGGCGATTGCTTTTAGACGTCCCATGTTCTCGATATGAGCACCGCCTTTAAAGAGAATCCCGTGTTTTGCAGAAGAGGCGATGGCAGCCAGCGCGGCCGGTGTGATGGCGGCGACGAGTGCGCAAGGGGAGGCGACAACGAGAAGGATCATGCCGCGATAGATGCTCGTTTCAAGAGACCACGACGTGACGAACGGTCCGAGAATGATGATGGCCGCAACAGAGAAGAGCACGATTTGAACATAGCGTCCTTCATATCGATCGATGAACTGTGCAGACGGTGATTTCTCTTCTTGTGCTTGTTGGACCATTTGAATGATCTTTTGGAACAGTGTTTCCGTCGCAAGTTTTGTCACTTCGATCGTCAATACCCCGTTCAAGTTGACACTCGATCCGAACACGTCATCACCGACTTGACGATCGACAGGGACGGATTCGCCTGTGATGGCGGCTTCTTCTACGGATGCGTTGCCTTTTACAATTTTTCCATCGACCGGGATGCGTTCACCAGGACGTACATAAATCCGATCTCCGACACGAAGGTCGTCGATATGAACAACCTCGAGTTCATCAGTGTCTGTTAGGCGAGTCGCCTGTTCCGGCTGTAATTCCATTAACGATTCGAGGGCACGTTCATTTTTGTTCATCGTATACGTCTCGAGTGCCCCGGATAAAGCAAAGATGAAGATGAGGATTGCCCCTTCCATCCAGTACCCAATCGAAGCGGCACCGATGGCGGCGATAATCATGAGAAGCTCTACATTTAGCGATTTCGTCTCAATCGTATCCGAAATCCCTTCTTTCGCTTTTGCGTATCCTCCGATAAAAAAGGCGGATAAGTAAAGTGTGACATGAATCCAAGGCGCTCCGCCTTGTGTTTCGGCGATATAAGCGAGTACAATCAATACACCGCTAATGAGCGCCATGATCAATTCAATATGTTCGTACCAGCTAGCCCGTTTGAAAACGTGGCTTTTTTCGTGCGTAACCGTTTGGACGTTCATCGATAATCCCTTCTTTCTAATTGAGAATAAATCTCGATTAAATGATAATGACTGATGATGATTATCATCTTCAATTGGCTTAAAATAAAGAATTTATAGAAGTTTAATCTGAATCCTTTATTTATAATGATTATTATCTAGATTTATCTTAACACGCTTATCAGTGACTCACAAATAAAAAGATTAAGGAGTTTTTGTGTCATGCAAAATATATTTGAACGCCCTTGGACGGTGGCGTTATTGGCGATTTTCAATACGTTGTTATGGGGGAGTGCGTTCCCATTCATCAAGTTGAGTTATGAGAAACTTGATATCCAATCGAATGAGTATGGGCAACAACTATTGTTCGCTGGCGAGCGCTTTTTACTCGCAGGGATTCTATTGCTCATCATCAGTCAGACCGTTTTGAAACGGTCTGTCCGATTCACCCGTGAAAAGGTAAAGGCGTATGCGCATCTCGGTTTGTTTTTGACGTTTCTACAATACTTGTTCTTTTATATCGGACTGTCCATTTCGACGGGGGTCCAGGGATCAATCATTGCTGGTTCTACATCGTTTTTCCAAATGGCCCTCGCTCATTTCCGATATGAAGACGACAAATTGAATCGATTGAAGGGATTTGCTTTAACGTTTGGTTTTTCTGGAATCGTCATCGCGAACTGGCCGGCGACCGGATCTGAAGTTGGTTTTGGGTTAGGAGAGATTTTACTCATCTTGGCGATGGTATCCGGAGCGTTCGGGAACTTGATTGCGAAGGACTACTCGAAGACGTATGATGTTGCCCCGATGACGGCTTGGGCGATGGTGATCGGTTCAGTTGGGTTACTGCTGATCGGCTATCTATTAGACCCGAATGGTGTTTCCATGCCGTACACCGGACAGACGATTGCGTTCTTGTTTTACTTGGCGATGTTGTCAGCGATCGGATTTACATTGTGGAACACGTTAATGAAATACAATCCGGTCAGTCGAATTTCACTCTATATCTTCTTAGTTCCCTTATTTGGAGTCATGTTGTCAGGGATTTTACTCGGTGAAACGATTCCATGGAATGCGGTGGTCGGACTCGGATTCGTTATTGTCGGCATTTATTTATCTACGTATTTTCAAGGTCGCCGTACAAAAAAACAAACGGATGTCATTTGAAATAGAGACAGAGTTGACGGAATTGAAATCCCATGACAAAATATATTAAAAATTCTGAATTTTAAAGTTCGAAAATCGGTCTTCGTTTGTAAAGACTTGCGTGCGCAATCATTCAAAGGGAGGAGGAAGAAACAATGACTAGAAATCGAATCGTTCGAAACATTCTCATCTCACGTCAGCCGAAAGATGAGTACGTCAAGTACGTGATGAAGTGCGTGAGTCAAAGTTTAAAAGAACGTCACGGTCCAGTGGCGACCCGCGCCACAAGACAAGGTGATGATATTCAGACGAGATGGCAGTTCGATGACCGTGTCGTAGAAGTGACGCTAAAATCCGATGTACTCGCTTCGCTAGACACTGAACCATTCGCGCTAGACGAAGTGTTCATCCGAGCTTTGCAGTTAAACGATGATGAAATGGAACGAGTAGTGGAATAAAACAGAGGCAGGTGGTTCATGGGAACCATCTGCCTCTGTTTATAAGTCGATTGGTTTAGCGGTCGACGTGAAGAGTCGTAGCGCTAGAATACCGAGAATGACGGCATACATAAAGAAATAGACCTCTTTCGGTAAAGACAACCAGAAGGCACCGATCATCGGACCTGAGATCGAGCCGATGCTGAATGAAATACTGTAGAGCATGTTTCCCGTCGGCAGTAACGAACGGGGAAGCACCTCTGTCATATGCGCCAAACCGAGTGAATAAGTCGATCCTAGCCCGGCGCCGGCAAGTGCGAATAGGAAGAGTAGACCGACATAGGAATCGACAACAAGATTCGCCAAAGTGAATACGAGGGTACCAAACGTCAGCACGATTTGTAAGATCCGCTTCTTACCGTACAAGTCTGCGAGGCGACCAAGAGGAAGCTGAACGACAATCGACATGACGATGAACGTCGTGATGAGTGTGCTCGTTTCCGTCAAACTCATCCCATTCCGAGACGTAAAAATGGGAAAGTTGGCATTTAAGCTCGCTTCGAGAAACCCATATGTAAAGGCAGGGAGAAGCGTGTATCCCGCACCGACAAGAATCAGGCGAATTCGTCCTTTCGAGTCGGTCTTCACTTTTTCGACCTCCGGAAACTCGTTCTCGACTTTAAAGACGAGCATCAACGAAGCGAGACAGAAGAAGACGATGATGAGGAACGGTAACCAAAACCATAGGTCGACGAGTGGTGCGATCAATGGACCGATGGCAAAACCGAGACTGAAAGACATTCCATAATACGCCATCGCTCGACCGAGACTGCTCTTTTCACTTGCTGAGGTCACCCATACTTGTGACCCGTAGTGTAGAGCCGAGTCGCCGAATCCGATGAAGAAGCGCATCATCGCCCAAACGAGTAAGGACGGCCAAATCGGTAAAGCGAAGGTCGCGACAGCCGTCAATACGATACCGAGGACGATGGTCGGTCGGAATCCATATTTACGGACGAATCGCTCCAGGAGAGGCGCAGAGACGATCACACCGACGTAAAGCATCGTCGCGTTCAGTCCGTTCACCCAGGCCGGGGCCCCATCCCGTTCAATCAACGTGGATAAGAGTGGGATGAGCGCACCTTGAATCAACCCGGAAATAAAGACAATCAATAGTAAAATCATAAAACGAAAACGGAGCATAGGTTCACCTCATGAAGTCAAAGTAAAAAGCCGAGAAGGGTCTCAGCTTTTCGTGTCGTCAATCGGTTGTGGAGAGTGATTCAAATGCAGCAATTCATCATCCCAACTGCCTTGACTAAACATTTCATCATGCTCTACTTTGTCTGAAACGAATGCGGCTGTCAATAAGATGCTCAGTACTCCGCCAAAAATAATGATGGCCATCACGGTAATCATGAGGATATAAATCGCAGTCATCTACACGCACCTCGATTCATTTAATATACAGAACATTTCCCGAATCGAAATATTTAAAACGATGTAGCTTTACGAGATTGGAAATCGACCGTCGGATAATATGCTTGTTTAACGAGTGCGTTCGGCCCGAGACACTTCACGGCAGGGCAGTGACAAGAGAGTGTAGCGTTCAATTGGCTGTTCGTCCACTTATCATACGCCTCTTGGAATGGTGTGTCATAGACGGTGCCGAGTGAACCGAGTTCATCACCGAAATCGGTCACGATGATCTGTCCGTCAAAGATATTCGTATTGAGACGAGAACGTCCATCTGGGTCGTTTCGAACGGTCACGTTTTTTGTTTCATGAAGTCGCTTCAACAGAGCACGGTCTTCAGGTAGGTCAGAACATGCATAGAATGGTAACGTCCCGAACAACATCCATACGTTCTCGTCACGGGCATCGAGTAAGTCATGGATGGCTTGTCGCGTATCAGCGAGCGATGCTGATTCGAGGGCGCTAGCGAAGTCTGCGGGGTACATTGGGTGCACCTCATGCCTTTGGCAACCGAGCGATACGATTTCTTCATGGATCTCTTTCAAGTGCGGAATCGTTCGTTTGTTGATCATCGTCTCCGCGGACACAATGATTCCTTCAGATGTGAGAGCACGTGCGTTGTCTTTCATCGTCTGGAGCATTTTCAATCGTGCCTCTTCACTTGGTTTCCGGTCCATCATCGCGAATCCGCCTTCAAGGAAATCGGCATCGGTACCCCAGTTATGCGAAATGTGCAAAACGTCCAAGTAAGGGGTAATAAGATGATAGCGAGATAACGGTAGCGTCAAGTTCGAGTTGATTTGCGTGCGCGCCCCACGTTCTTTCGCATAACGTAACAATGGAACGACATAGTTGCGGACCGATTTCATAGACAGCATCGGTTCACCGCCTGTGATGGAGAAGGCACGCAAATGTTCGATCTCATCCAGTCGTTGAATCAACAGGTCGAGCGGAACTTCTGGTTCTTCTGTTTGGTCTAGCATATAACCGACCGCACAATGTTCGCAGCGCATGTTACACAGCTTCGTTGTAGTGACTTCGACATTGGATAAGACGAGTCGACCGTGTTCGACTTGGTCGAGATAGGCTTCCCAAGGGTCGAAAGTTGGGGAGATGTTTTGCATGTGGATTCCACCTTTTCATCAAGTTACACGAAATAGTATGCTATAATAGCAACTCTTTGTCACGAACCAAAGGAGCGATTACAAGATGGGTAAATCACGAACAGATACTGCCGGAAAGATGAACGTCCTAAAATCGAGAACGGAATTACTCTGTCTATCGGTCAATACGCTAGACGAGCATACGACACCTGAAGATTTACATCGCCTGTTAGCCGACATTGATTCGTTGCGCGCTAAAGTAGTGCGTTACGCCAAAGACCTAGAACAATCGTCTCGAAAGGATGAATCAGATTGAAATTAATTACAGGAGATTTTAAAGATGTCACGGTCGAACGACTTGGCATTAATGGAGAAGGCATTGCGACACTTAATCGCATGGTCATCTTCATTCCGAACTTATTGCCGGGAGAACGAGCCAAAGTCGAAATCACGCGTGTGGAAAAAAACTATGCGGAAGCGCGTGTCGTCAAACGAGATAACGACTCGAAAGACCGCGTCAAAGCACCTTGTCCGATTTACGATGAGTGCGGGGGCTGCCAAATCCAACATATGAGTTCACGTCTGCAGATGGAGTATAAGGAAGAAATCGTTCGAAACGCCTTCCGTCAAAAGACGAAACTAAACGTGGACAAATCGGATATCCGTCCAACAATCGGAATGGAAGATCCATGGTATTACCGGAACAAGTCACAATTCCCACTCGGCACGCGTCGCGGTGAGATCGTATCAGGTCTCTACAAACCGAACTCGAACCATCTCGTGCCGATCGAGCACTGTATGGTCCAACAACGGGATACGACGAACATCAACAATGCGATTGTCCGTATTTTAAACGAACTTGATATTCCAGTCTACGATGCACGTCGCGACACGGGGTACGCGCGTACAATCGTCGTCCGCTCGGGTTATAACACGAACGATGTTCAAGTCGTTTTGGTCGTCGGACATGAAGATGTCCCTGATTTAGATGAATTGAGCGACCGCATCATGGAATTGCCGAATGTTGTGTCGTTCCATATCAATATCAATGCAAACCGTTCGGGTGTTATTTTCGGTTATCGGACAGTTCACATCGCCGGTCAGGAGAAAATGGATGAACAATTAGACGACGTTCATTATCACTTATCACCACGCGCATTCTTCCAGTTGAATCCGGCACAGACAGAAAAAATGTACCGTGAAGTGGTCGAGGCCGCAGGATTGACGGGTGAAGAACGTGTGATCGATGCGTATGCAGGAGTAGGGTCGATCGGACTTTGGTTAGCCCCATATGCGAAAGAAATCCGTGGAATGGAAGTCGTGCCGGAAGCGGTCGAAGATGCCAATGACCATATGCGTGAAAATGGCTATAACCATGTCACATACGTCGAAGGGCGTGCCGAGCATTGGATTCCACGTTGGGTAAAAGATGGATGGATCCCAGACGTCATCGTAGTCGACCCGCCACGCACAGGGATGGACCATCAATTGATCAATTCCATCATCTCTTCTAAAACGAAGCGGATCGTTTACGTGTCATGTAACCCGCAGACGCTCGCACGTGACGCCGACCAGTTGATGAAAGCGGGATACAAAGTGAATTACGTACAGCCGTATGATATGTTCCCACAGACATCTCATGTCGAGTCGGTCGTCGTATTCGAGAAAAAGAAAAAGAAAAAATATTGACGAGACCGTGAAAAGGCTTGTCACGTAAGCGTTTTCACGATATAGTTCAGATGTCAGACTTCTTTTCAAATATAGAAGTGGAGGAACATCCTATGATCTCACAAGAACGCGTACAAGAACTCGTCCATAAAGCCATCGAAGCGCGCAAACGCGCCTATACACCGTATTCAAAGTTTAAAGTAGGAGCTGTCGTCATCGATACATCAGGAAACGAAATTACAGGATGTAACGTGGAAAACGCCTCGTACGGACTATCGATGTGTGCCGAACGCACAGCCATTTTTAAAGCCGTGTCAGAAGGTAGTGACGCGATTGAAACGGTCGTCGTCGTCGGTGACACGGAAGGCCCGATTTCACCATGTGGTGCGTGCCGCCAAGTGATTTCTGAATTCGCTGGCGAAGATTTCACGTTGATTCTTGCAAACTTGAACGGTGATACGAAAGTGATGACGAAAGAAGAGATGTTGCCTTACGGATTTTCACCAAAAGATTTAACATAACAAGCTGCGGACGTTTGTCCGCAGCTTGTTTATGTGTCTTTATATTTCTTTTCACTCACTGAGTCATCTTTGGAGTGACGTTTATTCTTTTCATCCTTCACTCGTTCGTTCAATTCCTCTACAGGAATCGGGTCGACGGTTTGCATGCCGTCCTCGTCAAAGATGCTTTCTTTGTCCGTGTCTACCGCGTCCGGATTATCAAACGGACGTTTCGAAGTGGGTCGTTTCTTTTCCATCCAATCGCCTCCTTCCATTAGCCATTCCACTCGTAGAAATGTTGTAAACGTTTTCGATAATGGTTTTGAGATTATAAAATGGTGGAATGAAGAGTGCATAGTGAAGGAGGGGTTAGGATGGATCGGAAAGTGTTGATGGGGATTGTCTTAGGTGTTGCCGGTGCGGCGCTCGTTGCACCAAAAGTGGCGGCACTGCTTTCGCAACGTGAGGAAGAAGATACGTGGCAGAAGATGGATGAACGGGAAAGCGTCGATGCGAATCAAGATGAAGCGGAGCAAGGGCTCACGCAACTTGATTCAAGTCACCGTGCCGAATGGCAGGCGAACGGTTTTCCACAGACGCATGCCGAACGCGAACGACTTGAACGAGAGTCGGTCGAACAATATAAAGGGAAAGACATATGAAAAGAAAAGGCAGCCATCGCGGCTGCCTATTTACATATCAAATTCATCGTCAGGTAGAAGCGGCAGACCGACAGTGACAGTCGTTCCTTGTCCGACTTCAGAGCTGAAATGAAGGGACCCTTCATGACGCTCGATAATGTGCTTCGCAATGGCCAAACCGAGGCCGGTTCCGCCATCTTTTCGTGTCCGTGATTTATTGACGCGATAGAAGCGTTCCGTCAATTTGTCTAAATCTTCTTTCGGGATGCCTCGACCTTCGTCGCGTATTTCCGTGATTGCATATTCGGTTTCGGCGAACGTTTTCACATGAATCGTCTTGCCAGCATCCGTATATCGGAGCGCGTTGTCGAGAAGATTGCCGATGACTTGTTCGAGTCGGTCATGGTCACCGAGGATGATCAAGTCGAAGTCTAAATCCGATTCGATTGTCACGCCTTTCGCACGGGCAATCGGTTCAAGACGATAGAGGACGTCTTCAAGTACTTGCGAGTAAACGACCGGTTCTTTCGTCATCGGGTACGAATCGCGCTCTAGCTGGGCGAGATCGAGTAAGTCCGTGACAAGGCGCTGAAGCCGGTTCGTCTCGTTCTCGATGATGTCGTAATATTGTGCCCTCGTTTTTTCATCCAATGACTCATCTTGGAGCATCTCGGTATAACCGCGGATGTAAGAGAGTGGCGTGCGAAGTTCGTGACTGACGTTAGCGAGAAACTCTTTACGCTGTTCTTCAACAAGTCCGAGCGATTCCGCCATCGAGTTGAGCGTGTCTGCTAGTTCACCAATTTCGTCATCGTAGACAATCGGAATGCGGTGGGAGAAATCACCTTGCGCATAGACTTGAGAGGCACGCTTCATCTGAATGAGTGGTTGGATGATTGTGTCGATGATCTGTTTACCAAAAATGAGCAAGTTCACAATCATGAGGACGAGTAAAAACGTGATCATGAGCCGAATCGGTTGGAACGGTTCACTGATTTTACTGAGCTCCATATACAAAATGAGTGCATTGTCGAGTTCATCGTCGCGGATGAGAGGAAATGCGGTCATCAAAATGTCGACGTCCTCGGTCGGATGTTTCCGGGTCACCGAGATGGCATAACCGTCCTGCAACCGTTCGAGGTCTTGCTGCCTTAAAAAGGTTTTACCGGAGCCGAGTGTGTCCTCTCGAACGGAGGAGAGGAACACTTTCGTTTCGGTCAATTCGTTCGTGTACGTCATACTATCGGCGAACGCGTCCGAGAAACCGTCGGCCTTATAGATGGTGACAAGTTTCTCACCGCGATTGATGAGCAGTTCTTCTTGCGTTTGAATATAGAACTTGTCGTACAGATAAAACGTCATGATGAGAAACACGAACGCTGAGAAGAGGCTGGCTGTCCAGATGGTAATCCAAATCCGCTTCCTGATCGTGTATCGTTTCATCCGTTTGCCTCGAATTTGTAGCCAATTCCCCAGACTGTCTGAATATAACCGCCCGCCTCGCCGAGTTTCAGGCGAAGCGTCTTAATGTGAGTATCCACCGTGCGAAGGTTTCCATGATACTCGGTCCCCCAAATCTGATCAAGTAATTGTTCACGGGAGAATACTTTTTCGTCGTTCGTGATGAATAGGTAGAGCAAATCAAACTCTTTTCGTGTCAAGTTGACGGTCTTCCCTTTCACACTGACGGTACGTCCTTCGATATCGATTGAGAGGACCCCGACATCAAACGTCGCTTCTTGTTCTTTTGAGAAGCTGTGCGTGCGACGGAGCGTCGCTTCGATTCGTGCGAGTAATTCGCGTGGGCTAAACGGTTTCGTGATGTAATCGTCTGCCCCGATTTTGAGGCCGTGAATGCGGTCGAGCTCTTCTGAGCGTGCCGTCAACAGGATGATGGGTACGTTTGAGAACTCACGGATGCGCATGCAAGCCGTCAATCCGTCGAGTTCCGGCATCATCACATCAAGTAAGACGAGATGGAACGTCTCTTCTTTCAAGCGTTCAATCGCTTCAAGGCCGTTTGAGGCGGTGACCGTCTCATACCCTTCTTTTTCTAAATTTGATACAAGTAAATCGCGCATTTGTTCTTCGTCGTCGGTCACGAGGATACGAAACATTGATTCTGACATATGCCATTCTCCTTTGCAAAACGGTTAACGGGAGTTGTGATAAATCCCTCATACTTCTATCATACCTATCTCTTCGAATTAGAACAGATTTATTCGGCTCCGACAAGTTCCCTCCATCAAATCCACACAAAAACGCCACAAAAAAGCCAATTCTTTGACAGAATTGGCTCATGCTTCGAGTTGTGCCTCGTATGGCACTTCGTATTCCGGGACGTGTAGGGCATGCAAGTATAGTTGGAAGCTCGACTTGGATACTTCATATAAAACATACTCCACGTCACCTTGGTTGATCTCCGCAAGCAGTTCGGAACGAATCTCGTTCGCGCAAAACGCGTACGGAAGCTTCTCTGCTGCAGCAATCGATCGTTCATTCGATTTACGGATTTTTAAGAACACACTTTCAATATCAAGATCGAAGAACAGTTCTGAGAAGAACGCCTCTTTCGCCACTTGATTATAACCTTTGCCGTGATACGGCTTGCCAAGCCACGTGCCAAGGAATCCATATCCGGATTCGACATCGAACAAGCTAATCGTCCCAATCGGGGTGCCATACTCGTTCGTGATGGTACGTGAGATGATATTTCCTTGCTCTTCTAGCTCGATGACTTGCTTCGTGCTAAATAAAAACTCGTCAAAATGGACCGTCTTTTGACGGACATACGGAAAGACATCTGGGTGTTGCATCAGTTCGAACAACTCCGCGCAGTCGGTGAGCTCACGAAATTTGAGCACCTTTACATTCCTCCTCCTATTTCAGACCGCTGAAGAATAGTCGTAACGAAAGCATACTTCTGGCTTCGCTGTTCGAACCGCCTTGGCTGCTTTATGAAGTTACAAGATAATTTTATATAGTATTTTTAAAAAAGCAAGTAAATTATGCGTAAAAACCCTTATGAAAAATAATGAAAATTACTCGACCTCATGATGGGTTTCAGCACGGTCCGTTTTGTACACGACTTCACCGTTCACAATCGTCATAATCGGCTTCGATAAGTAGTCGAGCGGGAAGTGACTCCAAAGCACCAAATCGGCATCTTTTCCGACTTCGAGAGAGCCGATTCGGTCAGCGACACCTAGTGATTCAGCTGGATTGATGGTGATCCCTCGCAACGCGATATCGACAGGAAGTCCTTCACGTGCCGCAAGTCCGGCGCACAAGTTCAAATATTGGACCGGCGTGTACGGATGGTCGGTCGTGATGGAGACGATCATGCGGTGCTCATGGAGAATGCGATACGTCTCCCATGTCTTGTTCTGGAGCTCGATTTTAGATTTTCGAGTAAACGTCGGTCCGACGGTGACATGTTTCACACCGAGTTCTTGTAGTTTTTCAACGACAAGATGACCTTCTGTACAATGTTCGATACGATAGTCGAGATCGAACTCTTGGGCAAAGCGAACGACAGATAAAATGTCATCGGCGCGGTGGGCATGCACACGAATCGGCATCTCTCGGTCGAGGGCAAGTTGAATCATCTGACTGCCGAACGTTCCGATCGTTTTGGTCGACCCGACGGTACGGAACGCTTCACGAAGCAACCCCATAATCCCCATCCGCGTCAAATCACCTGTTTTGCCCATACTATGAATCCGTTTCGGGTTTTCACCGAGTGCCATCTTCAATCCGGCATAACGACGGACGATCATGTCGTCAATATATCGACCGTGTGTTTTGATGACACTGGTCACACCACCGATGACGTTCATACTTCCTGGCATGACCTGAACGGCGGTCACGCCTGCCATCAGCGCTTCTCGAAATCCTTCGTCAAGAGGGTATACCCCGTCAATCGCACGTGCATGAGGCGTCATCGCTTCGACCGTCTCATTGGCGTCGTTTCCGACAGAGCCGGTTCCTTCATCATATAATCCGAGGTGGGTGTGAGCATCGATGAAGCCCGGGAATAAAAAGTTTCCTTCGGCTTCAATGACATGCTCCCCGTCAGTCGGTTCAAGTAAATCGGACATTTCGACGATTTTCCCGTCCCGAACACGGAGGTCTCCGTAAAAATGGGGGGCAGTGATGGGGTAAATATGGGCATTTCGGATTAGTAAGTGACTCACAATTCATTCTCCTTAAACATCTTGTAGTAGTTGTGTTAGAGCCGGTTCCAATGTTTCATAGCGGAAGTCGAAACCATGTTGAAGTGCCTTCGTCGGAACGACTTTCGCACCTTCTAGAACGATGACGCTCTTTTCGCCGAGGGCGAGTTGCATCATTGGGGCAGGTGCCGGAATCCAGTGAGGACGGTGCATCACGTTCGCAATCGTCTTCCCGAACTCATTCATCGTCACCGGTGTAGGTGCAGTGCCGTTGACGGGTCCTTCAATGGAATCAGTCTCGATGACATGCACGAACAAGCGGACGAGGTCGTCTAAATGAATCCAAGGAACCCATTGCTCTCCTGAACCAATTTTACCACCGACCCCGAACTGATAGGGGAGTTTCATTAATGGGAAGGCACCGCCATCATTCGATAAGACGACGCCGGTGCGCATCGTCACAAGACGAACGCCTAAATCACGAATGGGTTCTGCTTCCTGTTCCCAGAGGACGCAGACATTCCCGAGGAAATTAGTCCGTGTCGGCAATGGTGTTTCTTCGGAATATGTGATGGAACGATCTTCACCGTATATACCGATGGCAGAGCCGCTGATGACGACCTGTGGCTTTTGTTTCAACTGTTGAATGATCCGGACGACTTCCTTCGTCCCTTCGATTCGACTTTGAAGGATGGCTTGTTTCTGTTTGTGGGTCCATCGTCCGTCGTTGATTGAGGCGCCGGCCAAATGGATGAACGCATCTGTTCCTTCGAGTTCCTCTTCTGGTTTACTATTCGGTGTCAACCATTCGATAAACGACACACCGCGATGGCGGGGACGTGGATGACGCGTCAACACGACGACTTGATGTCCGGCGTCGGCGAGTGCACGAACGAGTGGTTGACCGATGAGCCCGGTTCCACCAGTGATTGCGATTTTCATGAAATTCCCTCCGATATCATGTGTTGTTTCTAAAATGGGTATAAGTCAGTATATCCAGATGAATACCCTTTCTTCTAACTTATCAAAAATCCTCTACGTTTCTTGAACGTGATATGTTAGAAACATGGAATGGAGGGGAGTCGTTGTGAAAATTGCAAAGTTCACGACCCAAAAGAAGAACCAAGATCGACTGAACGTCTTCATCGAACGGGAGGGGAAAGAGGAGTTTGCGTTCGCCATCGATGTTGACGTATTCATCAAGTACGGGCTCACAAAAGGGATGGAGCTCGAAGACGATTTTGTGCAAGACGTCCTTGAGGCGGAAGAAGCTCAGAAAGCCTATAAGTTGGCCATCAATTATTTATCGTATCGAATGCGCGCCATTTCAGAGGTAAGGGACTATCTCGTGAAGAAAGAGTTAAGTGAATCTGCTATCAAACATGCCATCACGCGACTAATCGAGCAGCGTTATTTGAATGATGAGGAGTTCGCAAAAGCGTATGTCCAAACGAAATTCAACACAAGTCCAAGTGGACCAATCAAAATCAAACGCGAGCTCGAACAGCTCCGAATCCCAACGGACGTTGTTGAATCCGTATTAGAATCAATCTCACACGAAGATCTCGTCGAGAAGGCTGGAAAGTTCGTGAAAAGGAAACAACTGGAAACAAATCGTCGTTCTGCCACAGAAGTGCAACAAAGAATTCAACAAACCCTGATGCAAAGGGGGTTTACCTTTGATATTATTTCAGAGGCGATTCAAACTTTTTGGGAAGAAGAGGACGAAGATGTCGAGGTTGCGGCATGTCTGAAACAGGCTGAGAAGTTGAGTCGGAAGTTCAGCGGATACGACGCGTTCGAACGCAAACAGCGCATGAAGATGCAGCTTCGGCGCAAAGGATTTCCGTATGATGTGATTGAACGTACGTTAGATCGAATCGCTGAAGAAGAATCGTGATGGGACATCTGTTTACGGTAGGGGAAAACACGAAAAGGTGGGTCTACATTGACGATTTTAGAATGGATTACAGCACTGACACCGATTGTGGCCGTGCTCATCTTATTGGTCATTATGCGTTTACCTGCATCGGTAGCCATGCCCTTGTCACTTGTGACGACGGCGATTTTAGCGTTCTTCGTCTGGCAATTGGATGCGACACGAATTATGGCGGCGACATTACAAGGACTCGTCATCGCCGTCACGACAGTATGGATTGTCTACGGGGCAATCGGAATGATGAATACGATGAAAGAGGGGGGCGGGATGAACGCAATTCGTTCCGGATTCGTCAACATCACACCCGACCCTCGAATTCAAGTTTTGATTGTCGGATGGTTATTCGTTTCATTTATTGAAGGCGCATCTGGATTCGGGACGCCTGCAACGGTTGCAGCACCGCTCTTGATCGCACTCGGGTTTCCACCGATTGCCGCCGTTGTCATCGCACTATCTGCAGACGTGTCGGCTGTGACATTTGGTGCGGTCGGGACACCTGCACTCATCGGGATCGGGAACGGTCTATCTTTAGATGTGAACCAACCTGAATCGATTGCCTTCTTGACAGAGGTCGTCTTGCAGACGGTGTTGATCGATATGGTGGTCGGCCTATTCATCCCGTTCATTTTGATTTTGATGTTGACGCGGTTCTTCAGTAAAGAGAAGTCGATAAAACCCGCACTTGAGGTATTTCCGATTGCGATTGTGGCGGCGTTGTTATACAGCGTACCTGCGTACATTTGGACACTCATCCTCGGATTTGAGTTCGGTGGCATGCTCGGTGGTTTAACCGGTCTGGTCATCCTCGTGACCATGGCTCGTAAAGGCATTCTCATGCCGAAACGCGTCTGGACGTTTGATGGATATGTGGATGAATTAGAACCATCTGCTGAAAAAGTGACGCTCAAATCAACCACGCGAGAATTGCCTCAGTGGAAGGCGTGGGCACCTTATCTTATTTTGACGATTTTCTTAGTGCTCACCCGTACTGTCCCATTTTTAAACGAACTCTCTCGCAGTGTCCGAATCAATCTCCCGGACATTCTCGGGGTAGAAGGAGTTTCGACGTCTTGGGAACCGTTCTATTCACCAGGTTTCATGTTTATCCTGACGATTATTGCGACATTCTTCTTACACAACATGAGTTGGTCACAAGTAACATCGGTGTTCAAGGCGACGACACTTGGAGTCGTCGGGACGGCCATCACGTTAGCGGCGTCGGTTCCGATGGTTCGTATATTCATCCACTCTGAAGATGGCGGTGCCGGACTCGCTTCGATGCCGGTCGAGCTTGCGACGGCAGCTGCTGACACGTTCGGTGGGGTGTGGCCACTTGTCGCACCGTGGATTGGGGCCCTTGGTGCCTTCGTTTCAGGGTCGGCGACGTTTTCCAATATGATGTTCTCGAGTTTGACGACAAACGTTGCGGAGTCGGTTGGACTTGATAACACGCTCGCTTTATCGATGCAGATGGCGGGAGCGAACGCAGGAAACATGATCTGTGTGTTGAACGTCGTAGCGGTCGCATCGGTTGCTGGATTACTCGGCAAGGAAGGGACCATCATCCGTTACACGCTCATGCCGATGATTTATTACGTGACGGCGACGGGGGTCATTGGTCTCATTTTAGGCATGTTTTTCTTAAACTAAATCAAGTTACAATTTTTTTACAGAATAATGTTGACAATTTTCAGAACAGTCTGCTAAGGTTTGAGTAGATTTTAAAACTATGAAACGAGAGGAGCCAGAATGATGAACAACATTGCACTCACAAACACACTCAAAACATCATATGGCTACTCGTATTTAACTGCGTGACATTGGCAGCTGGATAGGGGTAGTGTCCTTTCCCTGACCATGCAAAAGACTGAAGACTACTTCAAGCGCGCTTCATTTGATTGGTTGCACAATCAGGTGGAGTGCGCTTTTTTGCGTGCTTGGATGGGTGAGGCGGAAGGGGGAAATCAGTCATGAAACTGATTAAGCAATTGGATTGGTTTATTAAAAGACAGAAACGAACGTATGTGATTGCGATCATTTTACTGATCATCACAGGGGTTGTAGATATGCTGCCGCCTTGGATTATTGGTCAGGCGATCGATGCGATTCGTGAAGGAAGTTTGACGACAGAGCGATTGATTCTGATTGTATCGTCGCTACTCGGCATTATGGTGTTATCGTACGTGATGTCGTACTTGTGGATTGCCCGACTCTTCGGGACAGCCTTTTTACTTGAAAAGAAATTGAGAGGTCGCTTCTTTGGTCACCTCCTCAAACAAACACCGCGCTTCTATCAACAACATCGCACAGGTGACTTGATGGCACTTGCGACGAATGACTTAAAAGCGGTGGAGCGGACAGCGGGATTTGGGGTCATGACATTAGTCGACTCGTTCAACATGACGCTCATCGCCTTGACGATTATGGGAGTGTTCATTGATTGGAAGTTGACGCTCGCAGCACTTTTGCCGATGCCGATTCTCGCCTGGTCGATGAATAAACTGGGGAGTCAGATTCATACACGTTTCACGGCAGCCCAAGATTCGTTCGGCGTGATGAACGACCAAGTCGTTGAATCCATCTCTGGTCTTCGGGTCGTCCGCTCCTTCGTCCAAGAAGAGGCGGATACGAAAAAATTTGATGACATCACGGATGACGTGATGGCGAAAAACATGCATGTCGCTAAAATCGACGTCTTGTTTGAGCCGGTTATCAAATTACTCGTTGGACTCAGCTATTTGATCGGACTCTCGTTCGGGACGTATCTCGTCTTTACGAACGACATCACGCTCGGTCAACTCGTTTCCTTCAACATTTATTTAGGGATGTTGATTTGGCCGATGTATGCCTTCGGGGAACTCATCAACGTCGTCCAACGAGGAACGGCGAGCTTGGAACGGATTGAGACAACGATGAATGAGGTACCGGACGTTTCGTCAACCGGAACGGTTCACATCGATGTACCAGAGAAAATCACCTTCAAATCGCTCTCATTCCGTTATCCAAACTCGAATCGGGAGTCGTTAGAAGACATCGTCCTGCACGTCTCGCGTGGTGAGACGATTGGGATTGTCGGACCGACTGGAGCTGGGAAGACGACGTTGTTACGTCAATTGCTCCGGGAGTATCCGATCGACGATTCCCTTCTCGTGAACGGGGTGCCGATTTCGGACATTAAACTTGAAACGGTCCGTGGCTGGAGTGGGTATGTGTCACAAGAGCACCTCCTATTCTCGAAAACGGTGCGTGATAACATTCGTTTCGGAGTCGATGATGTCTCGGATGAAGCACTCGACAGAGCCATTCACCTCGCGGCGTTCGATACAGACATCGAACACTTGGAGAACGGTCTCGATACCGTCGTTGGGGAGCAAGGGGTCATGCTGTCAGGTGGACAAAAACAACGATTATCAATTGCACGTGCTTTACTGAAAAATCCTGAGATTCTGCTTCTTGACGATTCGCTCTCAGCGGTCGATGCGAAAACGGAATCACGCATAATCGATTCGGTCCGCACGAGCCGTGAGGCGAAGACGACCTTTATCGTGGCGCACCGTCTTTCTGCGGTGGCACATGCCGACCAAATTCTCGTCCTTCAAGACGGACGAGTCACCGAGCGCGGCACCCACGACCAACTGATGGAACGACACGGTTGGTACTATGAACAATTTATTCGACAAGGAGAGACGGAGTAATCCGGGAAAGGGGGAATCTCTCATGATCGATCAATATGAATTAGATCCGGTCCGCCGGAAGAAAACGATCCGCTCACTCGTTGGTTATGCCAAGCAAGTGAAGCGCTCCATCTTCCTCGGACTGACATTACTCTTTTTAGCGGTCGGTGCAGAACTTGCCGGGCCGTATATCGCCAAAATCATTATCGATGAGCATATCGTCGCCATCGAACGTGACTGGGTTCAAGTCGAATCCGGCGGTAGTGTTTCCTTTAATGGAGATTCTTATGAGAAAGAAACGAGACTAGATGGCCAAGAGGTGATTCAGCCGGTCTCGATCGTACAAACGACCGATGGTTACTATCTCGTACCTGATGCGGTTATAAGCGGAGGCGTCCGTGAAGTCGAAGGCGACGTGCTGACGATTTCAAGAGGAGACGAGACGGCGACATATGACAATATTGTCTCGCTCTCGTCGACCGACGTGTTCCAGTTCTATCAAACGGATTTACGAGCTGTCCTTCTCTTATCGGGATTGTACGTCGTCCTGTTACTATTTGCGGCCGGATTGAACTGGGGACAACAGATGCTCCTACAACGGTCGGCGCATAAAATTGTCAAAACGATGCGTCTTGATGTGATGAAGCATCTCCAAACGATTCCGGTACGCTATTTTGACCAGACACCAATCGGGAAGATTGTCAGTCGTGTCACGAATGATACAGAGACGATTCGCGACCTGTATTTAGGAGTGCTTGCTCGCGTCTTCCAAAGTGTCGTCATGATGATTGGGGTACTCATTGCCATGTTCTTCCTAGACGTGCGTCTAGGGCTCGTCTCGCTCATTATCATCCCGGTCGTCATCGTCTGGATCAAGTTGTTCCAACGTTTCTCGACAAAAAATAACTTCCGTGTCCGTGCACTCGTCGCGGATATGAACGCGCAGTTGAACGAGAGCATTCAAACGATGCCAATCATTCAATCATACGTCCGCGAAAATCTCGTTTATGACGAGTTCAATGAGAAGAACAGCGACAACTTCCAAACGAGACGAAAGTTGTTGAAATTGGATGCGTTGATGAGCCACAATCTCGTCAACTTCTTCCGAAACATGGCGCTCGCCTTGCTCATCTGGTTTGTCGGGGCACAAACGCTCGGTACGGGAAGTGTCTTAACACTCGGGATTCTGTACGCGTATATCGACTATGTTTCGCGGATCTTTGAGCCGGTGACACAGATCATGAACCAATTGTCACCACTCCAACAAGCGCTTGTCTCGGCCGACCGGATGTTCCAACTGCTCGACGAGAAAGGGGAACCGGTCTCATCAGAACGTCTTCCACGCTTTAAAGGGGATGTCGTCTTTGATGATGTCACGTTCAGTTATGAAGCAGGGAAACCGGTGTTGCAACAGATTGAACTACACGCCGCTCCTGGTGAGACGGTCGCACTCGTTGGGCATACCGGAAGCGGGAAGAGTTCAATCATGAACTTGCTCATGCGTTTCTATGACCCCTCGGCCGGAGTCCTTCGAATCGATGGCATGGACGTGACTAAACTACCGACGCAGGCGGTACGAGACCATCTCGGGATCGTCTTACAAGACCCGTTCCTATTCACTGGAACGATTCGGACGAACGTCACGCTTGGAGATGAGACGATTACGGACGAACAGGTATGGAAAGCACTCACAGCCGTCGGGGCAGACCGCTTCGTGAAGCAGCTACCGCAAGGCATCGATGAGCCGGTGATCGAGCGTGGAGCTTCACTCTCGAGTGGAGAACGACAGCTGGTCAGTTTCGCACGCGCCCTCGTCTTTGACCCGGCCATCCTCGTCCTCGATGAAGCGACAGCGAGCGTCGACTCGGAGACGGAGGCATTGATTCAGGACGCGCTCAAGACACTCACGTACGGTCGGACGACATTTGTGATCGCGCACCGACTCTCGACGATTCGGGAAGCGGACCAGATTCTCGTTCTCGACCACGGGCGAATCATTGAGCGAGGCAATCACCAGTCACTCATCGAGTATGGTGGTGTCTACGCCCGAATGCATGAATTACAGAGTAAACAACAAGCCATCAGTTAAGGAGGTCATATGGAAATCAAGGGGAAATATAACCGCGCCAAAGTGTTTAACGAACGAATCGATGATATGACGCGGAATCAAATTGAAACATTGCTCGACCAACCGTTCACACAAGGGGCATCGATTCGGATCATGCCGGACATGCATGCGGGGAAAGGATCGGTCGTTGGAACGACGATGACGATTCAAGACAAAGTCGTGCCAAACCTGGTCGGTGTCGATTTAGGGTGTGGGATGCTTTGTACGGAGATCAAAGCCAAGCGGATCGATTTTCAACGACTCGATGACCTCATTCGTGAACTCGTACCGAGCGGGATGAACATTCGGGAGAAGGTTCATCCATACGCATCTGAACTTCCATTAGAAGAGGTGCGAGCGCCGTATAAACTCGACCGAGCCTTGCGCTCGGTCGGATCGCTCGGCTCGGGGAACCACTTTATTGAAGTGAACCGAGATGACTCGGGACGTACGTTTCTTGTCATTCATTCCGGTTCGCGCCATCTTGGGGTGCAGATTGCCGATCACTATCAGGAGCGAGCGATTCAACACATGATGGAAACACATGATGTAAAAGAAGAAATTGAGCGTTTGAAAGCCTTAGGTCGACAACAAGAAATCTCGGCTTATCTGGAAACAGAGCGTGCGTCACGGAAACCATTTCGAGACCTGGCTTATGTGGAGGGAGCGGATATGGACGATTACATGCATGACGTGCGCATCGCTCAACAATACGCGGCGGCGAACCGTCGTGCGATGACTGATGTAATCGTCGAAGCGATGAATTGGAACATCGTCGATCAATTCGACACCGTCCATAACTATATCGATCATGATGCGATGATCCTGCGAAAAGGGGCCATCTCCGCTCAAGAAGGAGAGCGAGTCATCATTCCGATGAACATGCGAGACGGTTCGCTCATCTGTACGGGGAAAGGGAATCCAGACTGGAACTTCTCGGGTCCACACGGCGCAGGTCGGATCATGTCTCGGTCGGCCGCGCGGAAACGCGTCGATTTCAAAGAATTCAAACGTTCGATGGAAGGTGTCTGGTCGACATCAGTTCGCCCATCGACAATCGATGAATCACCATTCGTGTATAAGTCGATGAAAGAAATTGTTCGTTATATCGAACCGGCCGTTCAAATCGATCAAATCATCAAGCCACTTTACAACTTCAAGGCGAACTGAGTCATGTACTCAGTCTCGTCTTTTTCTTTTTTCGTAAAATCTGATACGCTTACATCGAGGTGAACGATATGGAAAAGCGGTTAAGTGACTTATCGAAATATGAGTTAGAGCAAGAGATTCAAGCATTACATGAACGGAAACGAAAAGCTGAACAGATGGGCATGGTCAGCGAAATCGAAGTCGTCCTTCGACGGATTGCGATTGCCGAAAGCTATTTGATTGACCCATCATCGTTTCGTCCAGGTGAAACATATGTCGTCAATTACAATGACCGTCCGTTTCGCTTGAAATTCGTCAACGGTGTCATGGGCTGGGGGACGTTTGAAGGCGAGATGACAGAACGGGCCATCCCGCTCTCAGAATTGTCGGAGGTGAAGCGATGAACCGGAACGAACAATACGAACGGCTCGCGGTCATTTTAAAAGAGAAGAATGACGTCTTGAACGATTCAGAAGCGGTGACGTGGGTCGAAGTGTTATGGGAAGATTTTGAGACCTCACTTGCCAAGGCGGGCGAACCGTATCCGGGAGAGGCAAAGGCGTTCCAATACGTCATTCAACAGATTGATGCATACGGGGCGCAGCTCCATTTGTTCCAAACGAAGAACGAAAAGTTTAAGCATTTGATGTCTAAACGGAATTTACACTGAGTCACGTCCTTGGGGCGTGATTTTTTTATTGCAATTCCTCAACAATTCGTTATAATGAAGGTCGCTAATAGTTTGTTTTAAAGTATAGTATAGATAAACTTTCTTTAGTTGAACTCATGTTTCACTAAACAAGAAGGAGGCGTTCAGTCGTTGGAAGTAGGTCAAAACATTAAGCGGCTCCGGATCAAAAAAGGATTGACCCAAGAGGAGTTGGCGGAACGTACCGATTTGAGTAAAGGATACATTTCTCAAATTGAGCGGGATTTAAGCTCTCCCTCACTAGAAACGTTATTCGATTTATTGAATGTCCTCGGGAGTTCCCCGAAAGAGTTTTTCGATGAAGAGTTGAATCAAAAAGTGGTGTACACCGTTGACGATCGCACCATCTATACGGATGAAGAACGCAAATATCGGACAGAATGGCTCATCCCGGAATCGAATGAAAAAGAGATGGAGCCGATTCTGGTCACATTTTTCAAACATGGAGAGTTCAAACAATATGAGCCTTCACGTTCGGAGACGCTCGTATACGTCTTGTCCGGCAAAATTGCCTTGAAATTAGGGAACCACACATATTTTGCCAAGACAGGGGAAACCCTTTATTATGTCGCCTCAGATTCGCATCAACTCGTCAACGACAACGACGGGGAAAGCGAATGTCTCATCGTCGCGACCCATTCATATTTATAAGTCAACAGAGGAGGAAACAGCATGAATGCAGAGACAATTATTCGCTTTGACCACGTGTCAAAGCGTTACGACGACACAGTCGTCCTTGAAGATATTAGTTTTGAGATTGAGCGTGGGAAGTTTTATACGCTTCTCGGTCCATCGGGATGTGGGAAGACGACGATTTTGCGTCTCATCGCCGGATTTACCGATGCGACCGAAGGAGGTATTCACTTCAGCGGGAAACGAATCAACGATGTGCCGGCTAATAAACGACAAGTGAATACCGTGTTCCAAGATTATGCGCTGTTTCCTCATTTAAACGTATTTGAGAATGTGGCATTCGGTCTCCGGATTAAAAAATTGAAGGAAGCAGATGTGAAAGCGAAAGTGGAGCAGGCTCTCAAGTTTGTTAACTTAGAAGGATACGGCTCGCGCGAAATCGATGAGATGTCAGGTGGACAGCGCCAACGTGTCGCCATCGCCCGCGCAATCGTAAATGAGCCGGAGGTCATTCTCCTTGATGAACCGCTCTCTGCCTTAGACTTGAAACTTCGTACGGAGATGCAATATGAACTTCGTGAGTTACAGCAACGTCTTGGCATTACCTTTATTTTCGTCACACACGACCAAGAAGAGGCGCTCGCCATGTCGGATGAGATTTTCGTCATGAACAACGGGAAAATTGTTCAGAGTGGGACACCGACTGATATTTATGATGAACCGATCAACCGTTTCGTTGCAGACTTTATCGGTGAATCCAATATCGTGCCGGGTGTCATGCCGGAAGACAATGTCGTCACGTTTGCTGGTAAAACGTTTGACTGTGTCGACCAAGGATTTGACCGCAATGAAAAAGTTGAGGTCATCATTCGTCCGGAAGACTTAGAGATGACATCGGTCGATGCAGCAAAACTCGTTGTCGACGTCGATTCTCAATTGTTCCGAGGTGTCCACTACGAGATTTGCTGTTATGACCAAGAAGGAAACGAATGGCTCGTCCACTCGACGAAGAAATCAATCGTCGGATCAAAAATCGGATTGACGTTTGACGAAGAAGCGATTCACGTCATGCGACTAGGTGAAACAGAAGAAGAATTTGACCGTCGTCTCGAATCCTACGAGGAGGTCCCTCATGAATCAAACTAATCAGACCGCAAAGACGGTATATTTGACGACCTATTGGATTTGGATCGCCTTGTTCGTCATCGCACCACTCGTCCTCGTCGTCTATTATTCCTTTTTTGATATCGATGGGAATTTGAGTTTAGAAAACTATCAGACGTTCTTCACGTCGACGTATTTGTCGATGACGCTCTCGTCGTTCTGGTATGCGTTTCTCATTACGTTCTTCTCGTTACTCGTCGGGTATCCGACGGCATACTTGTTGACGAAGACGAAGCACAAACAGCTTTGGCTCTTACTCATCTTGCTACCGTCATGGATTAACTTGTTGTTAAAGGCGTATGCGTTCCTTGGTATTTTTGGAACGTACGGGATTACGAATCAATTTTTAGAAGCCATCGGTATTGGGACGAAACAGATTCTATTCACTGATTTCAGTTTCGTCTTTGTTTCGGTATACATCTTCATCCCGTTCATGATTTTGCCGATTTACAACGCCATTGAGAAGCTACCGCCATCACTCGTTTACGCATCCCGTGATTTAGGTGCATCGAACTGGACGACGTTCCGACGTGTCATCTTCCCGTTGACGCTTGACGGTGTCAAATCGGGGATTCAAATTGTCTTTATTCCGGCATTATCACTCTTCATGATCACCCGACTCATCGCCGGGAACCGAGTCATCACACTCGGTACAGCGATTGAACAACAATTCCTTGTCACGCAAAACTGGGGGATGGGTTCGACGATTGCCGTCTTCCTCATCTTGGCGATGGTTCTCGTCATGGTCGTCACACGTGACTGGGGTGCGAAAGGAGCGGTTCGTCGATGAAACGTAAACGATTCAAATTATCAAATCTATACTTGGCGGCCGTGTTCTTCATCTTGTATGCGCCAATTCTATATTTGGTCTTCTACTCGTTCAACAGTGGCGGAACGATGAGTAACTTCGAAGGGTTCACCCTCGAATGGTACAAGTCGCTCTTCACGGACACGAGACTTCTCGTCATCGTCTTGAATACGATCGTCATCGCGCTGCTCTCGGCGACGATTTCGACCGTGCTCGGTGTCATCGGGGCACTCGCCATCTATACGGCGAAACAAAAGTATACGAAGACGTCCCTCTTATCATTGAACAACGTCTTGATCGTGAGCCCGGACGTCATCATCGGGGCCTCCTTCTTGATCCTCTTCACGATGCTAGGGATTCAGTTAGGCTTTTATTCGGTCCTCTTGTCGCACATCGCCTTCTCGGTTCCGATTGTCGTCATCTTGGTGTTGCCAAAACTCCAAGAGATGAGTCCGACGTTGATTGATGCGTCACGTGACCTAGGCGCCAGTACGTGGGACGTATTGACGAAAGTCATTCTGCCATATATCACGCCAGGGGTATTTGCCGGTTTCTTCACGGCACTCACCTATTCGTTAGATGATTTTGCGGTTACATTCTTCGTGACAGGGAACGGCTTCACGACGCTCGCCGTAGAAGTCTATTCGCGGGCACGTCAAGGTATCTCGCTTGAAATCAATGCGTTGTCTGCGATTCTGTTCCTCTTCACGCTCATCCTTGTCATCGGATATTATGTGTTGGCGCAACGAGGATCAAAGGAGGTTAGACGATGAAAAAACTAGTCATCATGTTGGCTGTACCATTGATTGTCAGCTTCGGTCTCCTTCTTTGGATTCAGCAACTGAATGCTGCGCAAGGATTCGGCGGCGACAACACACTGGTCGTCTACAACTGGGGAGACTATATCGATGAGGACTTGATCGGTGAGTTCGAAAAGCAGAGCGGGTTGAAGGTCGTTTATCAAACGTTCGACTCGAACGAAGCGATGCTCACGAAAATTGAGCAAGGCGGTACGGCTTTTGATGTCGCCGTTCCATCCGATTATGCGATCAGTAAGATGAGAGAGGAGAATCTTCTTCTCCCAATCGATTACGATAAACTCGAAAACTTTGATAATATCGATCCGCGCTTCCTCGATAAATCATTCGACCCGGGTAACAAGTACTCGGTTCCTTATTTCTGGGGCACGGTTGGGATCGTCTACAATCCTGAACTAGTCGATGGTGAGATCACTTCATGGAACGACCTGTGGGAAATGCCGCTCGAGAACGACATTCTCCTTGCGGACGGGACACGTGAAGTGATGGGCTTCGGCCTGAACTCGCTTGGTTACTCCCTCAATACGACGAATAAAGATGAGTTGATTGAGGCGGAGCAAAAGTTGGAAATGCTTTGGCCGAACATCAAAGCCATCGTCGGAGACGAAATCAAAATGCTGATGGCGAACCGTGAAGCAGCGGCAGCCGTCGTCTGGTCCGGCGATGCGTCAGAAATCATGTATGAGAATGAAGAACTGACGTATGTCATTCCGGAAGAAGGCACGAATCTCTGGTTTGATAACCTCGTCATCCCAAGTACGGCACAAAACGTGGACGGGGCACATCAGTTCATCGACTTTATGTTAGATGCTGAGATTGCGGCACGTAACACGGATTATGTCGGATACTCAACACCGAACGAAGCGGCTCTCGAATTCTTGGATGAAGAAGTCACATCGGATGAACGGTTCTACCCGTCTCGTGAAGTGACACAAGACCTTGAAGTATATGAAAACCTAGGGAAGCGCATGAACGCTTACTATAACGAGTTGTATTTACGCTTTAAAATGCAGAGTAAATGACGAAACATCCCCGCGCTCATCTGAGTACGGGGATGTTCGTTTATTGCTTGATTGTCGATTTGATGTCTTCGATATGTTTCAAGGTGACAGTCGTGTCGACTTGTGTGAAGGAGCGTAAGATTTCGTATAGTCGGACTTGCTCATCAAGATCGAATACAAAATCCTGATAGGTGATCAGCTCTTTGATCCATTTTTGGCGATTGAGCACAGGGACCTCGGTAGATTCAATTTTTTTGAGCGTCGAACGATTGCTGAACACGATCCATGAGTGGAGATGGATTCGGTCCACTCCAAGCACTTGCTCGATGGCTTTGAGATGCAATTCATTTTGCTTGATTGGATTGAAGAAGCGTTGTTTTTTACGGCGGGGGAGTGTCTGCGTCCAGTATTGGTCACGTGCCCGACCGAATATCCAACCGCTATAGTTTTTAGACTCGATGACATGTACCCCGGATTGGTTGATTAAAATGACATCGATTTCAGTGGTTCGATCTTTTTTAGAAGGATGGGGGAGATACAGGTTTGTCAGAATTAACGGTTGGAAGAACTTTGACTCAATCTCCGCCACACATAAGTATTCTCCGAATAGACCGGTGTCTTGGACCACTTTGAAGTAAGAATGTCGAGTTTGTTGAGAATACTGACTGTTTTGATAACGTTTGACCTTGTAGAGGATGATAAGTGTGAGGACGAGAAAAATGGGTGCGAATATGCTAATCAAGGTGACGAAAATACCTTCGAACAATTCTGTTAGTAGTGAAGCCATCAAATCCCTCCCTTTGTATCCACTATACAAGAAGCGAGATGATTCATATGTATATTTTTTACAATCGAGGATAATCGTTTTCTACATCATAAAGGACCCATCGAAATGGGTCCTTTTGCTTAGGTTTCATGCTTCAGCGCCTCACGCTCTTCTTCTGTAAAGACTCGAGAACGTCCTAAAAATCGTTTCCCTTCGACACCTTCGAGTGAAAACATACCACCCCGACCATCGACCACATCGATGATTAGTTGTGTATGTTTCCAATAATCATACTGTTTCTCATGAATATAGAAGGGCGTCTCGCCGATTTCACCGAGAAGAACGTCGTGGTCGCCCACCATGAACTCGTCACGTGGGAAACACATGGGAGAACTCCCGTCACAACATCCTCCTGACTGATGAAAGAGGAGGGGACCGTGTTTTGATTTGAGACGTTCGATGAGTTCGAGTGCGGCGGGGGTGGCCTCGACTCGTCTCACCATCTTAGAAGAACCCGAGTTTTTGTTCGCTGTAGCTGACGAGCATGTTTTTCGTACGCTGATAGTGACCGAGCATCATCTTATGGTTCTCACGTCCAATCCCAGACATTTTGTAACCACCGAATGCAGCATGTGCCGGATAGGAGTGGTAACAGTTGATCCAGACACGTCCTGCTTGAATTTCACGACCGAAGCGGTATGCACGGTTCATGTCTCGTGTCCACACGCCTGCCCCGAGCCCGTAAAGGGTATCGTTCGCGATGGCGAGTGCTTCCGCATCATCTTTGAATGTCGTCACGGATAAGACCGGTCCGAAAATCTCTTCTTGGAAGATTCGCATCTTGTTATGACCTTTGAAGATCGTCGGTTGAATGTAATACCCATCCGCGAGCTCTCCGTCCATCATGTTGCGCTCTCCACCGATTAGACACTCTGCGCCCTCTTCTTTCCCGATTTGGAGATAAGACAGGATTTTTTCCATCTGTTCGTTCGACGCTTGGGCACCCATCATGACATCGGCATCGAGTGGGTTACCGAGCTTGATTGCTTTGACGCGTTCTAGCACGCGTTCCATGAACTTGTCATAAATCGACTCTTGAATCAAGGCGCGAGATGGGCATGTACAGACTTCCCCTTGATTCAAGGCAAACATGACGAGACCTTCGATTGCTTTGTCGAAGAAATCGTCATCCGCTTCCATGATGTCGGCAAAGAAGATATTTGGTGACTTCCCACCGAGCTCAAGCGTGACAGGGATGATGTTTTGAGAAGCGTACTGCATAATGAGGCGACCTGTTGTCGTCTCACCGGTGAAGGCGACTTTATCGACACGGTCACTCGATGCGAGTGGTTTTCCTGCTTCGAGACCGAAACCGTTCACGATATTGATGACACCAGGTGGTAATAAATCTTCGATGAGTTCCATGAGAACCATGATTGAAGAAGGTGTTTGTTCTGCCGGCTTTAAGACGACACAGTTTCCGGCAGCGAGTGCCGGTGCGAGTTTCCAGACCGCCATCAAAATCGGAAAGTTCCATGGAATGATTTGAGCGACGACGCCGAGTGGCTCATGGAAATGATAAGCGACTGTATCGTGGTCGAGTTCACTGATGCCGCCTTCTTGTGAGCGGATGACCCCTGCGAAGTAACGGAAGTGGTCGATGGCGAGCGGAAGGTCAGCGTTGAGCGTTTCCCGAACTGCCTTCCCATTTTCCCATGTTTCCGCATAGGCGAGCATTTCAAGGTTCTCTTCCATGCGGTCTGCAATTTTATTCAAGATGACAGAACGTTCCGTGACAGACGTTTTGCCCCAATCCTCTTTGGCTGCATGAGCGGCATCCAAAGCAAGTTCAATATCCTCTTTCGTTGAGCGGGCGACTTCACATAATACTTTCCCATTTACAGGAGATGTGTTTTCAAAGTATTCTCCACCAGCCGGTGCGGTCCACTTTCCGTTAATGTAGTTCTCATAACGGTCTTTAAACTGTACTTTCGTTCCTGCTGAGTTCGGTACTTCATAAATCATGATCGTTCCTCCCTTTTCATACGAGATAGAGGAGATATGTATGCGCTTACATTTTTCAGTAAGCGAACGACTCCCTTTTTTCATCGTAACGGTATGATGTGATAAAAGTCAAAATTTTTCGACAATAATTTGTCAATCTTTTGTAAAAACGTTTTGAACTCAAGATTTGTGGAAATGACTAGATTGTACACATTAATTTATCCATAAGGAGTGAGTCACGATGGCTAAGACATATCAAATTGACCCGGCGCATAGTTCGATCACGTTCACGGTCAAGCACATGATGATTTCCAAGGTGAAGGGCGAATTCGAAGAATTTGATATTAAGGCGAACGGTGAGCCGAGCGATCTAGCGAATGCGAGTGTGAAAGTGACGATTCAGGCAGCATCGATTGACACCAATAACACAGATCGGGATAACCACCTTCGTTCAGGCGATTTCTTCAATGCCGAGGAACATCCGCATCTCGTCTTTCATTCAACTTCTTTCCGTTCAAAAGGGGGCGGAGAATTCGAAGTGACAGGGGATTTAACGATTCGAGGAACGACTCGGGAAGAGACGTTCGAAGTGGAGTATGAAGGGAGCGCCAAAGACCCATGGGGCAACACGAAACACGCCTTCTCCGGAGAAGGGTCGCTCAACCGTGAGGACTATGGATTAACGTGGAACCAAGCGCTTGAGGCGGGCGGTGTTCTCGTCGATAAGAAAGTCAAATTCGAGTTCGAGCTCCAATTCACTGAATCGGAGGCATAAGAAAAGTCGCTCAGGTGAGCGACTTTTTATTGTTCGTATACCAATTTTTTCTGCAGACTGTCTTCGCTAAACACCCAACCTGTAAAGGATGACAACACGTCATTCGTCTGCTCGTCGACGATGACGACCGCAACGAACGGATACATGTTTTTAGAGAAATAACGCAAGTTTGTAAAGCGGTATTCGATCATCCCGTTATGACGTGTCACGGTGTACGTGTGAATTTTAGAAAACTCGAGGAACGCCTGTAAGTCTGCATTTTTCCGAGCCTCTACGAAATGGAGATCTTCTTCTCCTGGCATCGGTTTGTCGCGGAAGCGACCACATTCGATGACTTTGCCTTTTTTTACTTTTACGGCTCCGAGACCATCACGGAAACGGACAGCGACATGCCAGTCATCCCAACCGATTCCTGGAGAGATGAACAATTCATGTGCCCCTGCAAAGTGTCTCGCCACGGTAGCGAGCGCGCGGTTACGTAATTTAAACTGAATGGCATAGTAACTGATGACAAGCGCAATGAGCAGTGCAAAAATAGGGACAGTCGCACCCGTTATCATCCATAATGCATATGCACCGTAATAAGCGGAGAACAAGTACGGATCAAACGTCCCGATTACGCCCCAGCCGATCCATTTTTTCGAAAAAGGTTGTAGCGCTTGCGTCCCGTAGGCATTAAATAAGTCGACCGTGACATGAAGCAACACGGCGATTTGTGCCATGACCCATAGGGAGGCAGGATTGACACCGAGGACCGTCCCGATGACAGCGCTGACGATGATTGGCCAAGCGAGAAGCGCGGTGATTCCATGTGAACGACCACGATGCTGGCGTAAATACGTACTATTTCCTTTTAACTTAAAGACGGTGTCGAAGTCTGGTGCGTGCGAGCCGACGAGAGCCGTGGCTGTCATCGCTAAAAACAGTTGTGCATCACCTGACACTTCTGGGCTGAGCGTCGCGATGGCACTTAAACCAAGTCCCATACCAATGTGTGTCGCAGTATCCAATGTGCGTCAGCACCTCCATCAATAATGAAAGAATTACGTCATCTATTTTTATTTATCATACAATATTTTTAAAACGAGGGGAAACACAATGCTTAATCTTGATAAATTGTTCACAAATTATAATATTCACCATTTCAACGAGGAACTCGTCACGTGGTTTAATCGCGAAAAGCGTGATTTACCTTGGCGTCATGCGAAAAATCCTTACCGTGTGTGGGTAAGTGAAGTGATGTTGCAACAGACACGAGTCGATACGGTCATCCCATATTACAATCGGTTCATGGAACGCTTTCCGACGCTCGAAGATCTCGCAGCTGCTGACACGGATGAGGTCGTAAAGTATTGGGAAGGGCTAGGGTATTATTCTCGCGTCCGGAACTTACATGAAGCGGTCAAAGAAGTCGCTTCTGTTTACGAGGGAATCGTCCCAGAGGAGAAAGAACGTTTCGAGAAACTAAAAGGGGTCGGACCGTATACGACGGGAGCCGTACTGTCGATTGCCTACAATCAACCGGAACCGGCTGTTGATGGAAACGTCATGCGCGTCATGTCCCGTCAATTCGGGATCTATGACGACATCGCCTTGCCGAAGACGCGCAAAATCTTTGAACAAGTCGTTCGTCGATTGATGGATCCGACTCACGCATCCGATTTTAACGAAGGCGTGATGGAGTTGGGTGCGACGGTTTGCACACCGAAAAATCCGATGTGCTCACTCTGTCCTGTGCAAGACACGTGTTATGCATATGCGCATCATGTACAAGATGAGCTACCGGTCAAAACGAAGAAGGGAGCAGCACGTATCGAAATGTATGACGCGCTATGCATCGAGAAAGATGGAAAAGTTGCCTACGAACAACGAGCGGACAAAGGGTTGCTTGCTGGGATGTGGCAATATCCGCTTATGGATCGAGGAACGGGGGAACAACTTAACGGAACGTATCTCGGGCAAGTGAAACATGTCTTCTCTCATATCGTCTGGTATATCGATTTATATCGTGTCGATACGCTTCCGACGGATGACGTCGTCTGGCTAGACGCTTCGGAGCGCGAGGTGAAGACGGTTTCTGTGGCTCAACAAAAATTAGAACGATTGGCAGGTGGCGAACGTGAGACGATTTGATGTAGAGTCGACATATGATACGACGGTCGATTCGCTTTGGGATTTGTTACAGGATGCCTCGCTTTTGACGAAACTGACGAAGTTTCCTAAAGTACGCTTAGTGGGGGACGGCGCCTCGGTCGAAGGGAATGAAGTGAAGTTGTTCGTTGGGGTCGGTCCGGTGGAACTGCCGTGGAACAGTGCCATCACCGTTGTGGGAAACCAGGCATTCTGCGATCAAGGAAAGAGGTTACCGTTTCCGTTCAAACGGTTCACACATGTGCACCGGGTCGAATCGCGTGATGGCAAGGCGGTCATGATCGACGAAGTGACGTTCGATAGCTATCTTCCGAACATACTCGTCGAGTATTTCGTGCTTCGTCCGATGTTCCAAGAGCGGGCGCGCGCCTTCCAAAAAACACTAAATTCATGAAAATAAGAGATTTCCTTTTTCATTGGTTCTGAAAGTCGCTATAATTAAATATGAGAATTGTATAGCATCACAGCGGAAAGGAGGAGCTTATGAGCTTATTTCCCAAAGCAGGTAGCAAAATCGAGATACAGAGCTACAAGCACAACGGAACTTTGCATCGCGTTTGGGAAGAAACGCTCGTCCTTCAGTCGTCAAAAACGGATATGATCGGATTCAATGATCGCATCATGGTCAGCGAGTCAGACGGTCGGCAATGGAGAACGCGAGAGCCGGCAATTTGCTACTTTTCATCTGAGTATTGGTTCAATGTCATCTGTATGATTCGCGAAGACGGGATTTACTACTACTGTAATCTAGGTTCGCCGACTACATTTGATGGGGATGAACGTGCCATCAAATATATCGATTACGATTTGGACATCAAGGTGTTCCCGGATATGTCGTACACGATTTTAGATGAAGATGAATATGAGCGGCATCGTCGCGAGATGAATTATCCGAAAGCGATTGATCGAATCTTGAAGCAGAACGTGCAAGAACTGATCAACTGGATTCGAGGACGGAAAGGGCCGTTCAACCCAACATTCGTCGATGAATGGTATCGCGAATACGAAGCACGTTACCGGAGATGATTCCTCATCTCCGCTTTTTTTCTTAAGTCAGGAGGCATTATGGGTAGTATTAAACGTTATTTGCAGTTTGTTCGTCCGTATAAGAAACAAATTGCCCTTACCATTTTCGTCGGGATTTTGAAGTTTTCCATCCCGCTCGGATTACCGTTACTTTATAGATATGTCATCGATAACTATTTGACGGACGATGCGCCGAAGCAGGACTACACGACGCTCGTCTGGTTGTTCAGCATCGTTTTCTTCGTCTTCTTGGTCCTCAAGCCACCGATCGAATACTTGCGTCAATATTTGGCGCAGTGGGCCGCAACGCGTGTCTTGTTCGATGTGCGGAACCGGTTATTCGACCACGTCCAAAAGTTGTCACTCCGCTATTATTCAAACAATAAGACGGGACAAATCATTTCAAGGATCATCAATGACGTCGAACAGACGAAAGACTTCGTCATCACCGGGCTGATGAATATTTGGCTCGACATGGTCACCATTCTTATCGCCATCGGGATCATGTATACGATTGACCCGCAACTCACGTTGATTGCGATTTTACCACTTCCGTTTTATGCGATCGCAGTCCGCTATTTCTATGGGCGGTTGCGTCGTTTGACGCGTGAACGGTCGGCGGCACTCGCTGATTTACAAGGGCATTTGACAGAGCGTGTCAACGGGATGGCGGTCATTCGGAGTTTTGCGCTAGAGCCATATGAGAATAAGGCATTTGAACAACAGAATGGTGGTTTCCTCAACGCGGCACTTAAACATACGAGTTGGAACGCCAAGACGTATGTCGTCGTATCGACCATCACCGACATCGCGCCAATCCTCATCTTCACGACGGCATCGTGGCTCGTCATTCAAGAAGCGGTATCGCTCGGGACGCTCGTCGCGTTCATCGCGTACATCGACCGACTCTATGCACCGCTCGGTCGTCTCGTCAACTCGGCGACGACACTCACGCAGTCGGTCGCATCGATGGACCGTGTCTTTGAGTTTTTGGATGAAACATATGATATCGAAGAGAAATCGAACGGGTTCGTCCCGTTGTCGACAGCAGGTAAAATCGACCTTGAGCATGTGAGTTTTTCGTATGAACAGGACGGGACAAGAGCGTTGAACGATGTGAACCTTCAAATCCGCTCCGGGGAACGCGTGGCGTTTGTCGGAATGTCCGGTGGAGGGAAATCGACACTCGTCAGTTTGATTCCGCGTTTCTATGACGTGACGGATGGAAGCATCAAAATCGACGGCATCGATGTGCGTGATTTCAAATTACGTGCACTCCGCGACCAGATTGGGATGGTCATGCAGGATTCGGTCCTCTTCAGCGAATCGGTCGCCATGAATATTCGGATGGGGAAACCGGATGCGACGGATGAGGAAGTCATCGCGGCGGCCAAGGCAGCGAACGCTCATGAGTTCATCTCGAAACTACAGGACGGATATGCGACACCGGTCGGGGAGAAAGGTGTCAAACTGTCTGGTGGACAGAAGCAGCGGCTTGCGATTGCACGCGTCTTCTTGAAGAATCCACCGATCTTAATTTTAGACGAGGCGACGAGTGCGCTTGATTTAGAAAGTGAAGCGATGATTCAAGACTCGCTGGCCCGTCTGACGAAAGGACGGACGACGTTAATCGTTGCCCACCGCTTGTCGACCATTACGGACGCCGATCAAATCGTCGTCGTGGATAACGGTCAAATCATGGAGACGGGAACGCATGAAGAGTTGATGCGTCGTCGCGGGGCGTATTACGACCTGTATATGATTCAAGATTTAGCCGTAGTCGAATAATAAAAAAGTCGAGTCCATTAATGGCTCGACTTTTTTAGCGGTCTAAAAATCGTTTACGAACATCCGGGGAAGGGAGTGTGCACACTTCCTTCTTTCCAAATAGACGTGTCCGATGTTTGGCGAATAACGCATATCCATGATCACGAATCGGTCTAGGTATGAAACGAATGAGTCGAAGCAGGCGCCAACGGCCATCAAGGTGTTCGGCAATTCGAATCGCAGCGTCTGATTTTAAGTAAGGAACCCCTTCTTCAATATAGACGATGCTGTCGACTGATTCCGGGATCCGGTGTCGTGTTCGGAGCGACTGACCGACCTCGCTTTGGAGCGAAGCAAAGTGAATCGAGGCGTGTCGATCGTGACGAATGATGAACTGGACACTGGCATCACAGAAGTTGCAATCGCCATCAAATAAAACAATCGCAGGCAAGTACTTCGCCTCCTTCATCGTACTGTTTTACCGTTTTGTCTTCATGTTAAACGTCAAGCAGCGAGTTGGCGAGCAGGTTGCATCTTATAGAGCGATACATAATACAAGTAAGCACCGAGGGCACCGAAGACGAACATGTAACCGCTCATCAAGACCGGACCGATGAACGCGCCGACGACAATGCCTGCCGCGGCGACCAATTTGGCTCCGTGGAACGTGAGGCCGCCGAATGCAAGATAAGAGGCACGGCGTTCAGGGTCGAGGAGGTCAACCTGTTTCACTTGTCGAATCGGCGAGTAGAGGAGTTCGCCGATTGTGAAGATAATCGCGAGTACGGCCAGGACGATAAAGGAGTTCATTGAGGTAATGGCGGCGTATGCTGTGATATATAACGATAAGCCAATGAAAAATATGGTCTTCTCTTTGAAACGTTTGACGAACGCAGTAACCGCAAACGTGATGGCGACGACGAGCAAGGTGTTCTCTAGTTGCATAAACGCCATCATGCGTACCCCGTCAAAAGGTATCCCGAGAATTTGACGACTTTCGAATGACTCTGCTAAATGGACACCGATGTAGTTCGCCATATGAAACTCGGTCGAAAAGACGAGCATACTTCCAAATACGAATGTGATCCAACGGCGGTCACGTAACGCGATTTTGTAGTTTTCGATGACGCCATGAATCGGGTTTGACGGTGTTGAACGATTGCCGGTGTATGTGTCGACCAAATAGCGTTGAAGGACGATGGTGGTCACAGTGAGAATGACCGTCATACCAATGAAGAGGGCAAAACGATGGTCGCGATAGAAGGCACCGCCGAGCATGACGCCTCCGGCGATAGCCAAGTTGACGAGCCAGTAGTCATACACGTAGATGGCTTTTCGATTCGATTCTTCCATGGAGTCGATGACGATTGCCTCAAGTGCCGGATAGTTCAATCCGTTCGAAACGGCATGTCCGAAGTAGAGGATGGCGACGACGAGTGCCCAGTTATTCGATGGGTGAATGGCGATGGTCATCCCAAGAAAACAGATGATTTGAATCACCTGGCCAATTTGTAAGACAACCTTCCGATTGAACCGATCGGAAAAGTACCCACCGAATAGACCGGTCAAGTAACCGACGATAACGAATGAGGTCATGATGATTCCAGCGGGGACTTTCCCCAACTCTTCTGAGAAATAGAGTGCCATGAATGGGAAAATGGCTGATCCGACGATTCGAATACAAAATCCGCAAACGAGTCGCAAGCGGACATTTAATGGAAAATCTTTAAATTTCATATGGTGAGCACCTCCTTGGTTCTACTGTAATGGGGGACGGTACATGATAAAAAGAGACACTTTTTTTAAAGATGTCCCCTTTTACAAAAAAAGAGATGCTCGCGCATCTCCCTCTCTTACAATTGAGCAAACGAGCGGTGGACCGCTTCGATTGTCTCTTCGATATCTTGTTCCGTATGCTCTGTCGTCAAGAACCAGGCCTCATATTTCGATGGAGCCAAGTTCACGCCATTCTCCAGCATCAACTTGAAGAAACGTCCGAACTTCTCACCATCTGACTTTTCCGCACCTTCATAGTCGGTGACGATTTCATCCGTGAAGTAAACGGTGAGTGCCCCCTTCAAGCGGTTGAGCGTGATGGTAATGTCATGCTTTTCTGCTGCCTCGCGGATGCCAGCTTCCAGTTTTGCACCGAGTGCGTCTAATTTCTCATAGACACCAGGTTGCTCGAGCACTTCAAGGCAAGCGATTCCTGTCGCCATCGAGGCAGGGTTACCGGCCATCGTGCCGGCTTGATATGCAGGTCCGAGTGGAGCGACCGTCTCCATGATTTCAGCCTTGCCCCCGTAAGCACCGATTGGTAGACCGCCACCGATAATCTTACCGAGCGCTGTCATATCCGGTTCGATGCCATACACTTGTTGGGCACTTCCGTATGTGAAACGGAACGCCGTGATGACCTCATCATAGATGACGAGTGCGCCGTGTTCATGTGTGATATCATTGACAGCTTGTAGGAAACCTGGCTTCGGTTCGACGATTCCGAAGTTCCCGACAATCGGTTCGACGAGGACACATGCGACCTGGTCTCCCCATTCTTTCATCATCTCGCGATACGCTTCGACGTCGTTGAATGGGACGGTGATGACTTCTTTGGCAGTGGCTTTTGTCACACCTGCAGAGTCCGGAGAACCGAGTGTCGCTGGACCACTACCTGCCGCAATCAGCATGAGATCCGAATGACCGTGATAACAACCGCTGAATTTCACAACGAGTTCACGACCGGTGTAAGCACGGGCGACTCGTACTGTCGTCATGACGGCTTCCGTCCCCGAGTTCGTGAATCGTACTTTATCCATCGAAGGGATTGCTTGTTTTAGTTTCTTCGCAAACTCGACTTCGAGACGATGAGGTGTCCCGTAAAGTAAGCCTTTTAAAGAAGCATTGACGAGCGCTTCATGAATATGGGGATGGGCGTGACCGGTAATGATTGGACCGTACGCTGCCAAATAATCGATGTAGCGATTCCCGTCTACATCATAGAAATAGGCGCCTTCGCCGCGTTCCATATATACCGGAGCACCGCCACCGACCGCTTTGAATGAGCGGGACGGACTGTTGACACCTCCGACGATATGAGTGAGTGCATCTTGGTACAATGCATCAGATGACTGACGAGTTGATGAAGTAGTCATATGTATTGCCTCCTTATTCAAATTCGCACTTATTGTAACATAGCCGTCAACCGCTTAAGCTCAGTGTTTGACGAGTAGTTGAGAAATCAGTACACTATTTATAAAGATTACTATGTAAGAAATAAGTTAATGTTCAAAACTATTTCGCATGAATTTTATAGAAGAAATGAGGGATTGACGTGGGAAGCGAAATGCTTGACCATGCTGTTCAGTCGCTCCGGGAACATGGAGTCAGAATGACGCCTCAGCGCCAGGCCATTTTGGAGTACCTCGTCACGGAGCACAGTCACCCGACTGCGGATGACATTTATAAGGCACTAGCCGCACGGTTTCCGAACATGAGTGTGGCCACTGTATACAACAACTTGCGCGTCTTTAAAGAGGTAGGCCTTGTTCAAGAGATGAACTATGGGGACGCCTCGAGTCGTTTTGACTTTGTGACGTCAAAGCACTATCACATCATCTGTGACACGTGTGGAAAAGTCGTCGACTTTAACTATCCTGTATTAGATGAAATCGAATCGGTTGCATCTCAATTGACTGGATTCAAAGTTGATCGTCACCGTCTTGAAGTGTACGGAACGTGCCCGTCTTGTCAGTCTGAACAATCGCAAACACATTAAAAAACCACATCCGACTGCTCGGATGTGGTTTTTGTATTAGTCCGTTTGTTGTGACTGACGTTTGTTGTATTTCTCATCGAACTCTTTACCTTCAAGTGAGCGGTCGATTGTGAGCGGTTCGTCGCAATGCATACATAAGTCGACGCGTCCGAGCATCTTCGTCTCTTTTTCACAGTTCGGACAAGTCACGATGATGGCTTTTGTCGAGGCCATCCCGACGATGAAGTAAAGGGCAGAGCTCGCAAGTACCATGACAAATCCGAGAAGCATGAAAATAATCATGAGCCAGGTGATGGATTTGGCGAGAAGGCCGAGATACATGACCCCAATCCCACCGAAGATAAGAAGTAATGCTATATTACGTGCGCGGTTGATTTTGTTCCCCCGTTTTTTCATGAGTGAATCCCTCCAATAGTCTGTCTCTATAATAGCTCATCTTCAAACGAGTGAGAAGTTCCTGCACTTTTTCGGCAGGAGTTTTTTGAAAAGAGGGCGAAATTGGTTCGTATCGAAAATGACAATCGTCATATATAGTCAACTTGCGATTGGGAGAGAAGGGGTCCAGATGACGATGGAATATGCGACTCGCACCATTTACTCAGAATATGCTGCATTAAAAACGACACTCGGGATTATTGAAGTGAAGAAAAAGCGGGCACGTGATCCGTTGACGGATCAATCGGATCGCCTGCTCATTGTGATTGAAGCAAAACCAGAACCGTTTTGGACGGTGAAACACTATCAGGTCGGTCAAGAAAAAATTGTCCTGCACGTAGTCAGTGACTCGATGATGGATCGGTGGATTGTCTTGAATGAAAATCGGCGAGCCATTCATTGGATTGAAGACGGAATCGTCTTGTTCGAACGAAATGAGTACATTTTAGAGTTACGACAGCGCAACCGTAATTTAACGAATCGGGAACAACGTTTACAACTCTCAATCTCTTTCGCAAAGTTGTTGCGTCGGTTTGAAGACGGACGTTATCTATTTTTAGAAGGGGAGTTCCAAGACGCCTTCACTCAGATTCATCATGCGCTCACTCACCTGGCACGCCTCTCGATTCTTGAGGCGGGGATTCATCCGGAAATCGTATTGTGGGAACAGGTACGAGCCATTGACCTCGAAATTTATAAGCTGCACGATGAATTGGTCGGAGGACAAGAATCGCTTGAACAGCGCATCCACCTTGTCGTCATTGGCATGGAACATTTGATTCAATCGAAAGTGTTGCCGGGGACGTTGTTATTACTTCAGACGATGCAGGAGAAAGGCGGAGCGTGGACGTTCTCAGAATTGATGGAACATCCGAATTTGAATGAGCTCCGTGTCGACCTTGGAAGCATCATTGGTTTTTTAGTGAAAAAAGGGTATGTTCGAACGGTCACGAGACCGACGAAAGGGGTCGGGGTAGAGGCAGTGCTTTATGAGATTGCTTAACTTCCCTTTCATAGGAACAATGAGGAGAAAATCAGTTATATGAAACTATTGAAATTTAGCGTGGGAACCGTCTTTATTTTATTTGTCACGATTGTGATTTCTGTCTTTGTCGCCCTTTTTACGATGGGAGACCCCATCACACTTGGGCGACCGATTATTTGGACGATATGGTATATGGCCGTTCTACTAATCATATGTATGGGACTCTATGATTTTTCGTCCTTTTCAAAACAAAGGATTCGAAAAGTTCTCGGCTGGGGTGCGTTAGTCGGTGCTATCCTCTTCGCTTCTGTGAAAGGATATTATATGTATCAAGATAGTTTGAAGATTGAGGAACGCGGTGTGGAGTTGATGGATTATCAGCCGTTCACGGGTTCAGAACAATTGGCGAGACTCGATCACGAGGCTTCGGTGAAGTTTGAGGAAGGTTTGCCGCGATTAGATGGAGCGACAGCGCTCTATCCGATGTACGCTTCATTCGTGGAAGCAGTCTATCCGGACTCGGAAACGTATGATCCATATAATGATCAAACGAGTAAAGTCGTGTCGACGACAACACCGGAAGCGTACAGCCGACTGATGAACGATCAGACCGACTTGATTTTCGTCGCTGGTCCATCTGACCGTCAACTGAAGGTTGCGAAACAAAAAAACGTTTCTTTACATATGACGGCGATTGGAAGGGAAGCATTTGTGTTCTTCGTCCATGAAGATAACCCGGTCGATTCTTTGACGATGGAACAAGTTCGGGGGATTTATTCAGGAGACATTCGGAATTGGGAAGAGGTCGGAGGGGACTCGGAATCCATTCGTGCTTTTCAACGACCGGAGGATAGTGGCAGTCAAACGGCGTTACAAAAGATGATGGGCGAACAAAAGCTCATGGAGGCGCCGGTAGAAGATGTTCCTGAAGGGATGGGTGGAATCATTCAACAAACTTCATCGTATCGGAACCATAAAAATGCGATTGGATTTTCATTTAGATACTATGCGACAGAAATGGTGCATGACCATGAAATCAAGTTACTTCGTATAGATGGAATCGAACCGACCGTTGAAACGATTCAGGATGGATCGTATCCACTGGCTTCTGAATTTTATGCGGTGACTACGGAAGAGAAGGCAGAGCGATATGAAGAATTTCTAAAATGGCTCGAAAGCGAGGATGGGCAGGCGTTAGTTGAGAAGACGGGCTATGTCCGTCTCGATTAATACAAAGCAGAAGGTTTACTTTTCATCATGTTGATGGGAAGTAAATCTTTTTTAATTTTTATTGTTTTTTGTATTGACGAAGTGGTAAATAGAGATTATAGTTATAAACGTTGTCACGGCAAAAGATTATTTCAGAAAAACAATTTGTGAAAAAGTTGTTGACGAAAACAATCAAAACGTGATAGATTAATGAAGTCGCCAAGAGCGGCAGACGAACTTTGAAAACTGAACGATGAGGCAAAAATAAGTTTTACAATTTTTGAATGAAGCGCAAGCTTCGTCAATTTAAGAGCTATATCAAATTCTTTGGAGAGTTTGATCC